>CAYJBU010000067.1:0-13426 GCA_964368155.1 uncultured Eubacteriales bacterium
AAAGGAGGTATTCAATGTTCGATGTTAATTTAGAAAAATTTTGGGAAGCTGATATTACTGCACATGAAGAAAACTGTTTTTCTAAAAAATCTACCCAAGTAGCTTTAGGAATAAGAATGAGTGATGAATGTGTTTTTTCTGAGCTCAATGAAGAGGGAGAGCCTTGGGGTCACACAGAACGTGAGACACGTATTCGGCTAAATAAAAATTATAATGATTTATCAGAAAAAATCGTTGGAAAGCGTTTGTTGCGTGAGGATTTTCTTCCACTAGACGCTTCATTTCCAAAAATCCCTCAAATCGGTAGTGTCTTTGGTGGAGTTTATGAGTATATCAACGGTTCAACATGGCTACACTCAGATATAAACACTCCTCAAGCACTTGAAAAACAGCTGGATTTAGTAGACAAAATGGATTTAGAAGATTTCTTACTTCCTAAGAATTGGGAAATTGAAAAGAATAGAATTTACAACACTTATGGGATAAAACCTCCCACCCAGCGTCATATTAGAGGTCCTGTTACTTTGGCAACTTCCATATTTGGAGTTGAAAATTTTATTTTTTTATTCATGGACGAACCTGAGCTTGTTTTGCGTTTTAGCGAGAGTATTAAAAAAGTAATCTTTAAGTATATTGATATTTTCGATAGGGAGGCAGGATTTGCTCCGGGAAAAGCTCCGGGAGGTTTTAGCTTTGCAGACGATGATTGTAATCTTATGACTCCTGATATGTATGAGGCGTTTGGATATCCTATATTAAAAGCTGTTTTTGACAGAGTATCTCCAAACGAAAAAGACAGAAGATACCAACATTCCGACTCTGCGATGGGACATTTACTCCCCATCCTATCCAAACTTAATCTTACTGGTTGTAATTTCGGACCTACGCTTACCGTAAGAGAAATCCGAGAGCATATGCCAAATACCAGAATTGATGGACAACTAGCACCTTTTACTTTTATGAGAAACAATTATGATGATATTATTTCGGAAGTAAAAAGGGATTGTGAAATGGCAAAAGAAAACGATTTAAGAGGTGTCAACATTAGTACTGCAGGCTCAATTAACAATGGAAGTAGCCTCTTAAGCATGAGAGCAGTTATGTATGCTATACAAGAATTTGGACAATATTAATGTCCTTTATTATAAAAAAATAAACATAAACGATTAGGTGTTAGTTTTCACTTTCGGTCAATCAACCGATACTTGATTGAAGTAGCTTATGCGAATTTTATCAAAAAAACAAAAAACTATGCAACTTATCGAAAAGAATGGAGTTAACTATGAAAAATGTAAAACTAAAAAGCGGACACGAAATACCAATAATTGGACTTGGAGTTTTTAAAGCGGTTGACGGAGCTGAAACTGAAAACGCAGTTAAATGGGCTATTGAAAGCGGTTACACCCACATTGACACTGCAAAAATCTACAGAAACGAAAAAAGTGTTGGAAACGCTGTAAAAAACAGTGGAGTAAAAAGAGAAAATCTTTTTATAACAACAAAACTTTGGAATGAAGATATCAGACAAAGAAACACCGAAGCCGCTCTTCACGAGAGCCTTAAAGCGCTACAAACAGACTATATTGACTTGTATTTAATCCACTGGGCAGCCGACGGTTTTGTGGAAGCTTGGCTTGAAATGGAAAAATTCTATCAACAAGGATTAATCAAATCAATAGGAGTTAGCAATTTCCATAAAGTTCATTTTGACGCTCTACTACCTAAGTGTAATATCGTTCCAATGATAAATCAAATTGAATCTCACCCAAGACTAACTAACTACGAATTAATTAATTATTGCAAAGATTTAGGAATGGAAATTCAAGCTTGGAGTCCTCTAGGTGGAGGTTCTACTGCTGCTGAATTGCTAGCTAATGACACTTTAAATTCTATCGGTAAAAAATACGGAAAATCTGCCGCTCAAGTGATTATAAGATGGAATGTACAAAGAGATGTTATAGTTCTTCCAAAATCGGTTCACAAAGAGAGAATTGCACAAAATATTGATGTTTTTGATTTCGAGCTTAGCCGTGAAGATATGGACAGTATCGACGCATTGAACAAAGATGCGAGAGTAGGCTCTCACCCTGAAACTTTCACTTTCTAATTTTTACTACAAATTATACAAAATAACAAACCCTGTAACTCAGTCAAAATTGCGACTTGATTTACAGGGTTTGACTATATCTTCTTCAAGCTTTTGGTTGAGTGCTATAGACTTCACTTAAAACGAAGTCGCCCGTTCCATTTGTTGTATACAACAAATCCAAATCGTTAAAATGCCACCATTCGGAAGCCAAAGGAGTAAGCCCTGCTTCATGACAATAATCTCTTAGCAAAATTGCATAATCATTCATTGTAGCAGAATTTGGAACTTCCAACCAGTCGTCTTTTTTATTCGGGTCAATAGGATATAACAAACTCGCTGCGGCACTGCTTATCTCATGTATGTTTGTAGGCATTATGTATTCTTCATATTCAATAATTTCAGTATATTCATAATCCCCAGTAGTTTTTTCCTCCAACTCAATCACTTCTGCAAGCGAAACGTCAATTGCATAGCCAATTTGATGATTTGAAACCCAAGTGGAAATGAACCAATTTATGTTCCATGGTTCGCTCACAATTCCATTTTTGACAATTTCATCGGTCTCCATAAGGCTTTGTACGCTACCCGATACACTTAACTGAGTTTGAAGCGGACGAAATCCCTCATATATCACTAGAGTGTTTCCGTCTTTCAAAGCTAAGTTTTGAGCATGATATATTTTTTTCGACATTGGGTACAATACCGCTACAATATATTCGTCTTTATCAAGCCTCTCATTATATGCATAAGAATCGTACAACTGCTCCCCTGTCACATTTGGAATATCTCGTCCTGAACTCGCAAACACAGATGCATAAGAATTTGAAACATCATATATTACCGAAGGAATAATATCTGGTAAATTAATAAAACAGAATTTATGAACAACCCACCCAATAGTGTTATTCACATTGATTTGCCACCAATCACCCTCTTCCTTCAATATCTCAAACCCTGTTCCTGCTGGCAATTCATAAATCACCTCTGCTTCAACAAGAGGATTTGTGTGCATGCCTAAATTAATGCTTGCATAACCACTTGCGCCTTCAATTGGCAACTCAAATTCTCCTCCTTCTTCATCATAATCAATAAATGTAGGAAACGGGGTTGGAGTTGGCTTTGGAGTTGGAGAGGGGCTTGGGGTAGGGCTTGGGCTTATTGTTGGAGAAATGGTTGGTTGCGGTGTAATAGTCGGCTTTTCAGTAGCTACTGGAGTAGGAGATGGACTATGCTCTTGTTGCTCCTCCTCATGAGGAAAAAACTGATACAACACTATATTTGCAACTATCAGTACCACAGTCAACACAGCCAAAACTATCATAAAAATGTTCTTCATTAATAATTAGCATCCTTCCTAAAAGGCTTTTTTCATTCACTTAACTAGAATAATTTTAGTTATTCTACATTTTGTTATTATAACACTATTCCCAAGACATTTCAACTCGCTATTTATGTGAATTTCTATTATTGCTCTCCATTAACCAAATCATGATTTTAAATAAAACAAAAAAATATTTTTAGTAAAATCGCCGAATCTTCCCCATACTTTGTTCCTTGACTGCACATTTGTTAGGTGATATAATTAAAGCCTACTGAATAACAACTTATTCAGTACAAACGCAAAGCGTTTGTTAAGATTCGCTCACAGAACGAATTTTACGGCATATCTTGATGCTTTCTGCTGTATTTTCGCCACAGGCGAAAATCAGCAGGCATTAATTAATCGAACAAAACATAAAATTATAAGTTACCTAGAAAGGACATGGTGAAATTTATGCAATATGTAGATTTTAAACATGATGGAAAAAAAGTTTCTCGTTTTGGACTTGGGTGCATGAGACTTCCTAAAACTAAGGATGCGCAAGGCAATGAGATAATTGACGAGGCAGAATCAATTGCGCTTATAAGAAAAGCTATTGACAATGGGGTAAATTACATTGACACTGCTTATTTCTATCCAGGCAGTGAAGCAATTGTTGGAAAAGCTCTCAAAGATGGATACAGAGAAAAAGTTATACTCGCTACAAAGTTACCTATGTCAATTGTTGAAAGTGAATCTGACCTTCAAAAATATTACGAAGAAGAGCTCCATAATCTTCAACTAGACCATATTGACGTATATTTCTTACATAATCTATTTGAAGCAAACTGGGAAAAAGTGGTTAAGTATAACGCTCTTGATTTTATGGTTAACCTAAAAAAGCAAGGTAAAATAAGTTATATTGCAGTGTCAATGCATGGAACTTACTCCCATTTTGAAAAAGTAATTAACTATTTCGATTGGGACCTAGCAATGATTCAATATAACTATTATGACAAGTTTCATCAAGCAGGTCAAAAGGGTCTTTTACTTGCAGCATCAAAGGGAATTCCTGTAGTAACTATGGAATCTTTACACGGTGGAATGCTTGCAATTGACGTCCCTCAAAAAGTCGAAGACGCATTTGGCGATTGGAATAAAAGTCTTTCTAATGCTGAAAAAGCCTTTATGTGGCTTTACAATCAACCTGAAGTCACCGTTGTTTTAAGCGGTTCTTCAACAATGGAACAGTTGGAAGACAGTCTTAGAATTTTTGATAAAGCTCAGTGTAATATTTTGAGCGATGATGAAGTTAAGTTATATGATGACGCAAGGGAAGCATGGGAAACTTTCATCAACATAGGATGCACAGGATGTAATTATTGCATGCCATGTCCTGTGGCTGTCGATATACCTCTGGTTTTTCAAATTTGGAATGAAATTGCAAAATCTCCAGCTCAAAAATGGCTTTATAATGTTATGCTACTCCAATCTAACAAAGATGCCTCTAAATGCATTTCATGCGGAAAATGTGCAAAAGTTTGTCCTCAAAAGTTAGACATACCAAACAAACTAAAAGAAGCACACGCAGCATTAATTTAATCAAGATAAGCAAGGGTACACCGCACAGTCTAATCAAAAAACTTTGATTGAAATTGTGGGTGTACCCCTATTTTTTTCGTGCTAAATTGTTTGAATTTTAAGTGGTTCGGCTAAACTATTCAAGACACCAAATATCTCTATTATATTCTTTAATTGTCCTGTCAGATGAAAAATACCCTGCCATCGCAGTGTTAACGAGCATTTTTTTGCTCCACTCAAGTGTGTTTTCAAAATCTTTAAAACACTTATCTTTCATCGCAATATATTCATTTAAGTCAAGCAATGTCATAAACCAATCTTTTTTAATAAGTTCTGCATGAAATCTAAGCAACATTTCTGCATTCCCAACTCTGAGCATCTCAGGAGAAATGATGAAATCCACCATTTTTCGTATGCCCTCGTCTTCAATATAAAAATCTTTTGAGCTGTAATCTGCGTTTTTATAATGACTGATTACCACTTCGCTGGATTTTCCAAAAATGTATATATTGTCGTCGCCAACCAATTCATGAATTTCGACATTCGCTCCATCTTCTGTTCCAAGAGTGATAGCAGAGTTGAGCATAAATTTCATGTTTCCTGTTCCCGACGCTTCTTTTGAAGCAAGCGAAATTTGTTCTGAAACATCGCAGGCAGGGATGAGTTTTTCTGCTAGCGTCACATTATAGTTTTCAACCATAACCACTGCCAAGTGCTTCGAGACTTCGCTATCTTTTTGAATAATATCTTGCATACACAAAATAGCATGAATAATATCTTTCGCAATAGTGTATGCAGGGGCTGCTTTTGCTCCAAAAATAACAGTAATCGGTGTAGTTGGAACAATCCCTGATTTGATTTCAAAATATTTATTGATAACATAAAGCAAGTTCATCTGTTGCCTTTTATATTCATGTAAACGCTTAATCTGAATATCAAAAATAGAATTTTCATTCAATGTAATATTATATTCATTTTTAATAAAAGTTTTTAGCTTCTTTTTATTGTCTAGCTTAATCTTTCTTAATTTCGCAAGCACTTGTTCATCGTCTTTAAATTCAAGAAGTTTCTTTAACTGTGTCGCATCTTTATCATAAATATTGTTATCAGGAATTAACTCTTCAATAAGCTGTGCCAAATCCGGATTGCAGTGTAGAAGCCATCGCCTGAACGTAATTCCATTAGTTTTATTGTTAAACTTATTAGGATATACATTATAGAAATGTTTCAACTCTTCACTAGTCAAAATGTCTGTGTGAAGTGAAGCAACACCATTCACACTGAAAGAATAGTGAATATCCATGTGAGCCATGTGAACCCTACCGTCTTCACCAATAATTTCAAGTTTTGGATTTTTAAATTCTTTTTTTACTCTGCTGTTAAGCTTTTTGATAATAGGCACTAATTGAGGAACTACTTCTTCAAGATACTCAAGTGGCCATTTTTCTAACGCCTCTGCAAGAATTGTGTGATTTGTATAAGCACAAGTTTTTCTAACAGTTTTTATAGCCTCTGAAATCGCCAAACCTTTTTCTGTAAGCAGTCTAATCAATTCAGGAATTACCATTGACGGGTGAGTGTCGTTGATTTGAATGACAACATGTTTGTGGAGTTCACGCAAATTGCATCCACTGTCACTAAGCTCTTTAATGATGTATTGTGCCCCAGCGCTAACCATTAGATATTGCTGATAAATTCTTAGCAAATGTCCATTTCTGTCGCTGTCATCAGGATATAAAAACAATGTAAGATTTTTCATTATATTTGTCTTATCAAAGTCTATTCCACCACTAACAATACCCTCGTCAACACTATCTACATCAAAAAGATGAAGTTTGTTTGTGCAATTATTATATCCTGTGACATCAATGTTATATAGCTTTGCTGTGACAGTAAAGTCTTTAAACATAACTTTGCATGAAAATTTAGATTTTGTCAGCCAACTGTCATCTTTTATCCATGGATTTGGAACTTCTTTTTGCATATTATCTTCAAACTGCTGTTTAAAGAGCCCATAACGATACCTTAGCCCAATTCCGTCTCCGTTTAAACCTAAAGTAGCAATAGAGTCTAAGAAGCAAGCAGCTAGCCTACCCAACCCACCATTTCCCAACGATGGCTCAGGCTCAATATTTTCTATATCTGACAATTTTATACCATTTTCACTTAGCAATTGTTTCACTTCATCAAAAATCCCTAAGTTAATCAAATTGTTTGAAAGTAATTTCCCAATCAAAAATTCAGAAGAGATATAATACAATTTTTTCCCATTCCTTTTGGGAATTTTTTTCTTCGCTAAATCTTTTGTGAGTTTGAGTAGCGCAGAGTAAATTTCTTCTTGTTCACACTCTTTAATCTCTTTCCCAAGATACTTTACTAATTTCTCAGCCAACATAACAGCACCTCTTTCATCACCTAAAGTATAATTTCATTTTGTCTTTTATCTTCTTCTGCAGTTTTTTTGTTAAATTTTTCTTCTCCACTCGCCATTCCCAATTGTTTTGAACTGTCCCCGGTAAGTTCACACGAGCAAATGCGTCAAATCCAAGATAATCCTGCAAAGGAATTATACAAGTTTCAGCAACGCTTGCAAGTGCAGTTTTTACTAGCACTGAGGCAAGTTTTTCACACTTTTTCACGCTCAAATAATCACATGCAAAGCCCAAGTCAGCAGCAGACATCTCTTTCGCCCATTGAACTGTTGTAGCATTGTCGTGAGTCCCTGTATAAACCACACTATTGTAGATATGATTGTGTGGCAAATACTCACTGTTATGGCCCTTGTTAAACGCAAACTGTAGCACTTTCATTCCAGGAAACTCACTGTAGGCTAGCATATCTTTAACTTCCTGAGTCAAAAATCCTAAATCCTCTGCAATGATGAAATAATTTTTGAAGTCTTTCTTAAGCATATCAATAAAACAGAGCGAAGGACCCTTTACCCACTTGCCTTTTCTGGCTGTGACCGCATTTGCTTTTATACTATAGTAACTCTCAAATCCTCTAAAATGGTCAATTCTTAGACCATCGTATATATTTCTACAATGCCTTAATCTGCTTTTCCACCATTTAAAATCTGTCTTAATGTGATAGTCCCAGTCGTACAAAGGATTGCCCCACAATTGTCCATCCTCAGTAAACGCATCGGGTGGACACCCTGCAACGCCAGTCATTTTCTTTTTATCATCTACTTGGAATAATTCGGGTTGCGCCCAAAGTTCGGCTGAATCAGGCGAAACATAAATAGGAATGTCACCAATAATTGATATTCCTTTTTCTTTGGCGTATTTTTTCATATCATCCCATTGCCAAAAGAAAAAATATTGAATAACACAGAAAAATTCTATTCGCTCACTCAATTCATCTTTCAGAAGTTTCAACACCTTTGGTTTTCGTAATCTGACTTCTTCATCCCATTCTTTGAGAGGTTTCATGTCAAACTTCTCTTTCACAGCCATGAATAGTGCATATTCTTTCAGCCAGCTACTGTTTTTCCTAACAAAATTAAGATATGAGGCATCAAGTTTATCAAAAGCTTCTACAGCCTGCTTTAACAGCTCCAGCCTGTAATCCACTAACTTCTGATAATCAATCTTCTTGCAATCATTTCCAAAATCATAGTTATCCACTATATTTTGAGTAAGCAAGCCCTTTTCAACCAAAATATCAATGTCAATGAAAAAAGGGTTTCCCGCAAAAGATGAAACACTTTGATACGGACTGTTCCCAAACCCCGTTGGACCAATAGGCAATATCTGCCAATATTTCTGCCCTGATTTTTTTAAAAAGTCAATAAAAGCAAATGCTTCTTTTCCAATTGTTCCAATTCCATACTTCGAGGGAAGCGATGAAATCGGTAGCAGTATCCCTGCACTTCTCATATAACACTCCATTCCGCCGTATATACGGCACTTATTTCAAATTATCTCTTCTCATTCAAGGATAGATACAACGATAAAATTGCTAAAAAATCCATCCAATTATTAATATTCTCTTTGCGTCAAAATAAATTCTAAATCTCATACAAAATTAACTTTCATTCAACTGAAAGTATCTTTTTTCATGTATTAACTATACACTATTTCCGCGCAAAAGTAAATAGACTTTACATATTTGTTAGAAACTTTTGTTAGTTATAAACAAATTCATCGTGATAAATCAAATTTAAATTTGAAAACAATTAAAATTTATTGTATAATGATGTAACTTACACGGTAGTTTATTCCTCTAATAAAGTATAAGACATGTTTTATTTTCTACTTATTTCAATCAACTTGAAAGATATTTTACGCTTATTTTCAAATTAGTCTCATTCTTACAGTTAATAAATTATACTGCTAAATTTTCTCCTCACAGAAAGGAATAACCATTAAAATGGAAGACAGCCAAATTGTACAATTGTACTTAGACAGAGACCAGCGCGCCATAGAGGAAACTGACTGTTTATACGGAAAACGGTTGAGTTTATTGGCAATGGGAATTCTAAAAGAAAAAGAAGATTCAAAAGAATCGGTTAACGACACTTACTTAAAAGCTTGGCAGAGTATTCCTCCACAAATACCTCAATTTTTCTTTGCTTACTTATCCAAAATATGCAGATATACTTGCTTTGAAAAGCTCAAGTATAAGAATGCTCAAAAAAGAAAAGCAGAGGTGTTGACTCTATCAGAAGAATTGGAGAACTGCGTTCCTAGCCTCGACCAAACAGTTGAGTATATGGAGCTTGGGGAATTAATAAGCAAGTTTTTGAAGTCACAGGGAGAAGAGAGCAGACTAATTTTTGTAAGACGCTACTTTTTTTCAGATAGCATAGATGAAATTGCAAAGCGTTATAAAATGGGGCAAAGTAAAATAAAAACAAGTTTATTCAGAACACGGAATTCACTTAAATTATTTTTAGAAAAGGAGGGTGTTACTCTGTGAAAGGCGAGGATATACTCATTTCAATGAGTTTTATTGACGAAGAACTAATTAACGAGGCAGAAATCAAGTATAACATTACGCACAAAAGAAAATTTATCGTGCATTTTGGGTCTTTAGTAGCCGCTGGGTTCGTTGTGATTTTTTCTCTTCTTTTTGCTTCTGGTTCTTTTAATCAACTTGGTAGTATTCAAGAGGGCGTTTCAGGAGAAACTGCTGGAGGTAACGCAGAAGACGCAGATACAATTTTTGAAAATGACGCAGAGTTTGAAAAAGAAACTGACGATTCGGATGAATCCGAAAACGAACTTTTTGCTTCAATTGTGCAATACGACAGCGTGTTAATATCGGTAAAGAATATCGATAACGAATCATTGAATGACATGGGAGCAGTTAAAAATATATCTATCAATGACAACGAAACTGTAACAGAATTAACGATGTGGTTTGCTAATTTAGATATGGAATTAACTCCAACATCGAACTCCGATATCGACATTAGATTTGATGAAGTAATTACTATTGAATTTTCAAACGAGGAAGAATTAAACGCTGTTATAGAGTATTACCCAAATTTGAATTATGTAAACTACATTGGAGAATTCTATTCAATCTCAGGAAATCATGAAGAAGAATTTTTCTCAATAATTGGAGGTTTAGTTTGAAAATAATTTTTCAAACAGCAAGTTTTCTTTTTAAATTTCTTACGCAAAACCCCTCAAAGCCTTGCGTTTTATCAAGAAAGGATGGTAATCGGAATGAAAAAAAATAAAGTATTGTCGATTATATTAACACTGATAATTATATTATCAGCTTGTACAACACAAAACAATCAGCCGAATTCTGTAAACCTAACCAATAATTTAATCGCAGAAAACATTACAAATAACACTCTAGAAAACAGTGAGGAAGTAAAGAGTAATATTACAGAACTATCACTAAAAATTTTAAACGAAAATTACAAGGAAGATAACATTCTCATCTCCCCTCTTTCTATAATCACAGCACTGGGAATGACATTAAACGGAGCAGAAAACAACACGCTTAGTCAAGCGGAAGAACTTCTCGGAAGTGCAGTGAGTGAACTAAATGTTTTCTTGAAAAACTATTACGACTCCATGCCAAACGGTGATAAGTACAAATTTTCTTCTGCTAACTCAATTTGGATTAAAGAAGACCCCTCTTTGACCGTTGAAGAAGACTTTCTGCAAGCTAACAAGAATTACTATAACCCTCAGATATACACCTCTGCTTTCGATAATGCTACATTATCAGACATCAATTCTTGGATTACAAAATACACAGACAACCAAATTGAAAAAGCGCTCGATTACATTGACCCTGAAGCATTAATGTATCTTATAAACGCTTTAAGCTTTGATGCCGAGTGGAAAGAAATCTATAAAGATTTTCAAGTTTACACTGACGATTTCACTGACATAAACGGAAATGTCCAAAGCACTGAATTTATGCGCTCTGATGAATACACTTATTTAAGCGGTGAAGATTATAGTGGATTTATGAAACCTTATTATGACGATAAGTATTCATTTGTGGCAATATTACCCAATGAAAATGTTGACTTCACTCAGTTTATCAATGATTTAAATTCAGATAAGATTTCCCAAATGTTCTCTAATAAAACCGAAGAAAAGGTTCTTGCAACTCTACCGAAATTCACCACAGAAAGCTCACTTTTATTAAATGACAGTCTTATTACTCTAGGAATGTCTGACGCATTTTCTTCTGAAGATGCAGATTTTACAGGACTTGGCACATATTTAGGACAAAACATATATATTGGTAGGATTATTCACAAAACAAAAATTGATGTAAACGAAAAAGGAACCAAAGCAGGTGCAGTCACCATAGTCGAAATGACTGTTGAGGGTGCTATGATGGAAGAACCAAAAGTTGTTAAACTAAACAGACCTTTCATTTATATGATAGTTGACAACGAGAACAATTTCCCACTGTTTTTAGGAGCACAAAGCACTTTTAGCACGGAAACTGGAACACCTAAGGAAATAGACGCATCAAGCAACAATATTGAAAGTTGTGCGGAAATCGCCCCAGCTTTAGAAAAAATTCTAACTGCAATCAGCGATTTAGGTTATGAAACAGTCTATGAAATTGACGAGGATAGCATTTCTTGGACAGGAGGAAAATCATCAAGAATAATTTTTGATGACAATGAAATTCTTATTTCCGTCTTCGACAGCGTGGACGAAGCCGAAAATTTTGCTTCAGATATATCGCAGAACGGTCTCCCATTTTTAGTAGATTGGATAGGTCTACCTCACTTTTTCCAATATGAAAATCTAATTATCTCCTATTTTTCAGGAGTAATTGAAGACCCAAAACTAGACGAAGACATTGTAAAAGCGCTTGAAAATATTTGTGGTTCTGCATTTTATGAAAATGCTACATTTGAAATTGCAGACGATTTTAACAATAAACTCGGCTTTAATATTTATCCTCCCGATAATTCCACACTAACTTCCAGTGGTATTTATGACGATAAAATAGCAAGTATTTCCTTTGAGAGTGATGACAATTACTTTACATTAAACGCTTCAAAAACAATAGATGATGTTATAACAACTCCCGATTTTAGCAAATTTGAACCTAATATGGTAGGCGCAGAAGTGGACGGATTAGATTTCAGTCACTCAATTAATGTTATGACCTACCTCGACGGAAAGGGTTCTCTGGCAGAAGCGACTGTCTTACAATTTGCAGGTGAAGAAATGGAAAGAATTTATTTATCATTGCTTACTCAAACAGAAATATCCGAAGAAGAAATGCTTTCAGTAATTTCTGAAATATGCACTAAAATTACAGGATAATCACTAATATAACACAAACCATAGTAGGGACAGACTTCCATACCTGTTCGAAAAATATCTATTTCTTACCTGTTTAACGGGAGGGCTTCCACGCCCTCTCGTTTTTTCACCGATTGGATTGTTCGGGTTTTGAATTTGTTTGGCTATACTTTCTCCTAATAGCCACAACTGCTTACATACAAAAAAAGAAAACTCTTTCAGATGAAAAAGTTTTCTAAAAAATCTATAAAATTATCTAATTAAAATACACTTATTTTCCTCTACCGTAGTATTCAGTCCTAACATGACGAGGAAGGAAATTTTTCATCGATTCGATAATTCTTTCACTTGGATCAAACACGATTAATGTCAATCCGGTTTTTTTACTGTTAGCAACTATATAAACACTGTCTGTTCCGTCTTCATATGTACCGGCAAAAATCTTTTTCTCAAAAGTTCTTTGTGAAAGTTTTTGGGCATTTTGTGTATAATCTCCCATTTCTTCAATTGATTTGCAATCAAACGAAGTCAATCTTTTTCTTGCCTTTTGGTTAACAATTTTGTCAATTGAAATATCACCATTTGTAAATGCATATTCAAATTCTAGGTTGAACAATGTTACCACGTAGTAAATTCCATATATTGCGCCTGCTATAATGAAAAAAACAAATGAGAAAAATTCAATTCCAATAATTGCAGGAAGAATTG
>CAYJBU010000068.1:0-12795 GCA_964368155.1 uncultured Eubacteriales bacterium
ACTCTTCAATAGAGTTGATAACAGGATCAAAACTTTGGTCTTCCTCTATTAAACCAATAATTGTAAAAGGAATTCCGGTAATCTCTATAGTTTTATTTATTGGGTCGACCCCTGGGAATAAGTCACTTGCGGTGTTTTGGTCTATTACTATTACAGTTCTAAAATTATCGTAATCGCTTTGGCTGAATGTCCTACCAATAACTAAATTGTACCCAATGGTGTTTAAGTAGTTTTCATCAATTCCATATAATTCACTACTAGAGAGTGATTGATTGTTATAATAAACATTTTCATACATGTTTCGCATAGTGTATCTAGTAGCGGAAATTACATCAGGGGATTCTTCCATCATCGAAATAACTTCATCAGATACAGGTGAAAAACCGCTCGGTATACCCATATAATCTACTTCATAAGGGAATTGCCCTTGATATAATTGGACTGTTACAACATTATTTCCAGCACCTATTAAGTTATTTTTTATCTGTTCATTCGTTCCTCTAATGGTTGAAACGATTGATATAATTGAAGCAATACCAATAATAATACCTAGCATTGTAAGGAAAGAACGCATTTTATGTGACCAAATACCTTGAAAAGACAATCTAATATTTTCTACCATCCGTACATTCCACCTCCATTTTCACTCTCGATTACTTGTGCGCCTTCGACAGCATTTTTTCCGTAAGGGAAAGTAAGTCTGTCTGTTAATTCTATTCCAAAAGTAATCTCAACATAGCGCTTATCATAAATATATTTGCCAATTCCAACATATTGCTTGACAATTTTTTCATCTTCTCCTGCTTTAAGTACATAATAACCTTGCTCATCATCTCTTACATAAGCAGCATCAAGATACAGAGTTTCGTCGATTTGGTCAGTTGGTTCACTAAACTGAATTTCAACCCCATAAGAATTTGCAAGTGCTCCTCCATCTTCGACGTAAGCTAAAATCTCATAACTTGAATTATTTGGATTTCCTCCACCATAGCCATAATTATCGTTGCCTTCTATTGGGTAAAACGAAATATCAAGTATTTCTCCTTCTAAATTTTGCCCTGTGTTCCATGAATAAACAGTAATTTTATTTCCTACTGAAATCGTGCTTAGTTGAGACTCATTTATTGAAGATTTAATATAAACTCCAGTACCACCCGCTACAGTTAAGAAAGGCTCTCCACTGAGCGATGCAGTTTCCAAATCTGTTAAACTAATGACTGTACCATCTAAATTACTAAGAACAGTAGTACTGTCTAATTTGAGTTTTGCTAGGTTGTAATTAATGTCTGCTTGTTTCTTTTGTAGTTCAGCATCGGCTAATTCCTGTTGTTTTTGCCTAATCATTATATCAAGTTCTTCTCTTGTGTATTGTGGTTCGAAAATTTCTGGAGGAGCAACATCGTCTGGATTTATGTCGTCTTCATTATCTTCGTCAGGAATGTCTGGCAATGGAACAAAGAAGCCAGCGTCTAAATTATTTCCATCCATCATCCATGACTTAATCAATGTTCCATGTTCTGTCCCACCAATACGAACCTCAAAAATTGCTACAAATGGTTTATCATCATTTGGTATGACAATAGGGTCTGGCGCATTTGGGTCAAGTTCTGTATCTGAGTTATTGAGTGTAAATGTAGTACCAGAAGTAGGTGTAATAGGCCTTTTTACTCCTAACATTCTGAGTAAAAACTCGCTATCTATTCTCACTTCCTCAGTGCACAAGAAAACATAAGGGTTTTCAAGTGTTCCATCACCCATATATGGATTTGATTGTAAAGTAATTTTTTCATATAATACAGCATAACTAGGTTTTGGCGTTGGTGTTGGAGCAAGGGTTGGCTCGGGAGTTGGAACGAACGGTTTTGTGTTATACAGTTTATTCAACTCATCTTTTGTATCACTTATTGTAAGCTCAACTCTGCTGACATCAAGAGCAGCAGATTGCTCCTCAATCTCCAATTTTTCTTTGTCATATTCAAGTAATTTATCACCAATTTTAACTTCGTCACCTAGTTGAACATATATCTCGCTAATGTTTTGACTCGGGTCGTAAAAAATTTGTTGAATGTAATCTTGCTCGATTTGACCATAACCACTTGTATTATCTTGCCAATAACTTGTTCTTATGTAGTCTACAGGAACAACTTCAGCTTGTGCATTTGCAATTTCCTGTTGCCTGTAAAGTGCGATACCACCAATTGTTCCTCCTACTAATACTGCAAGAACAATTACAATGATAATAATTCTTTTTATTACAGAGGTATTACTCATTTTCTTGTTCCTCCTTATCAGTATTTACAACAACATTTCCCACAGGATAAGTATTTGTTTCTTCAAAAATACCATCTTTTATATGCAAGACACGTTTTGCATGCTCTGCTACTTCGCTTGCGTGAGTTATCATAACTATTGTCACACCAGTGTCGTTTAATTGTTGAAACAATTCCATAACTTGTTTACCTGAAACACTGTCGAGAGCTCCTGTTGGTTCGTCAGCTAGTAAAATATCAGGATTGTTTACTATTGCTCTTGCGATTGCTACTCTTTGGCATTGACCACCGGAAAGTTGTGTTGGTTTAAAATTTATTCTGTCTTCAAGACCAACTTTGCACAAAGCTTCTTTAGCCATTTCTCTGCGTTTTTTGAGGCTAACTCCTGCGTAGAGCAAAGGAAGTGCAACATTATCTAATGCTGTTTGTCTTGGCATTAAATTAAAACTTTGAAAAACAAATCCGATTTTGTTTAGCCTAACTTCGGAAAGTTGGTTATCATTTTTAGAGCTGATATCTTCACCGTCTAAAAAGTAGTTGCCTTGTGAAGTTTTGTCTAGGCATCCAATAATGTTCATTAATGTAGTTTTTCCTGAGCCTGAAGGTCCCATGATTGCAATATACTCGCCCTTGTTAATTCCCATGCAGATGTCTTTCAAAACGGGAACTTCCATTTTACCTTGAATATATGTTTTAAAAACATTTTTTAGTTCAAGTATCATATTTATGACCAAGTCCTTGTAATTTATCGTGCTATTTTTGAAATTACAAGTGACTATCCTTTCTATTTTTTTGCATAACTATCATATTACCCCTTTGGAATAATTTGTGTGACTGCAGCACCTTCTTCGACTACAATGTCGCCCTCTGGGATAACTATGTCACCTTCTGGGATAACTCCATCGCCTTCAAGAACATCTCCGCCACCCTCAGGGTCAACTAAATCTCCTTCGGGAAAGCCGATGTTTCCGCCTCCACCAACAGGAGGGAAGACTGCACCATATTCATTTATTATTGCAGGCATACCAACATAATAATTCTCTTGTGGGAATGCAATGTATTCATCAGGGTCTAGACCACTAATTATTTCATATGTTCCGTCCATTTGATCATAATCACCGATTTGAATTTCTCTGTACTCAAGAGTAGTGGAATCAGGTGAAACCCAAACTTTTGCATTGTCACCATCGAATGTTATGTAGAATTCAGGAAGCCACATGCCTTCTTTTACTGTAGAGTTACTCATATCTAGTTCAACAAAAACGTGTTGACCCAAAATTAAATTATCAAATGAGTTCAAACCAACATAGAAATTATATTTTGTTGCAGATTCTCCGCTATTGCTTTCTGGGTAATAACCCATAAAATTATTGCCGCCACTATTTGGATTATCAATCTCTACATTTTCGATTATACCGTTCCAAACTTGCTCTTCGTCAATTCTAGATCTAACAATAACAGCAGCTCCTGGAGAAATATTATTGATATTAAGTTCCGAAATAGTGCCTTTAACTCTAAAGTTTCCTGTGCTTAAAATCTTTATAAATGGATTTGGGTTTCCTGAATTGTCATAGCCACCTTCTGGGTTTACATCTATGACTGTTCCATCAATTTCTGAGAAAACAGAAGTGTTTTCAAGTCCTTTTTGAATGTTTTCAATTTCAGCTTTTTTTGTGCCAATATTATATTCTTCTGTTCTGATATCAAGTTCCAGTGATTGAATTTGCAAGGTATAACCAAGTTTTTCAGAATCAGGAGCATTAGAACGTTCGCGTTCTAGGTCGGTGATTTGACCTTTTAAAGAATTAATTCTATTTTCGGTGCTTTCGACATCTAGCTTTGCTTGGTCAAGTGTCAATTGAATATCATCAGTGTCATAGGTAAACAATACATCGCCCATGCTCACTGTATCTCCTATTGCTACTAAAATTTCGGATATTTTTTTACTGTCATCTTTTTCAACATTTAAAGTCTGTTGAGGTTCTACTACACCTGAATATCTAGTCTGTGATGTTATTCCACCACCAAATCCTATTATATCTGAGACTAAATCAACTGGGGCTGGTTGAACATTTGGGTCGGAAATTGTTGTTGGCTGAAATAGGTATTGCCACGCAAAATATCCTCCTGCAGATGCTATAACTAAAATGATAATGCTGATAATTATTTTTTTCTTCATGATAAGTTCTTCCCTTCCTGTAAATTAATATATCAATTTATTATATTTATCAACTAATAAATTTGCACATTTGTATATATCTCCTCCACCAAGAGTGATAATTAAATCGCCTGGTTTTGCGTTTTTCATGACGTGTTCAGTGATTTCTTGAAAGCTTGAAAAATGACAACTTCCTGCTACTTTTTTTTCAAGGTCTGTTATGTGAATTCCTGATTTGTTGACTTCTCTAACTGCTAAAATTTCTGTAAAAACCACATGGTCAGGAATTGCAAGAACTCGAGCAAATTCATTTAAAAATTCATGAGTTCTAGAATAAGTGTGAGGTTGAAAGATTGCCCAAACATTGTTAAAACCCATTCTTGAAGTTGCTTCAAGTGTAGTTTTAAGTTCAGTAGGGTGGTGGGCGAAGTCGTCTACAACTGTTACACCATTAAAATTGCCAAGGATTTCAAATCGTCTGTGGACTCCTGTAAATTCAGAAAGCGCCTTTACAATTGCTTCTATTGGAGCACCTAAATAGTGACACACAGTAGCTGCTGCAAGAGCATTTTTAATGTTGTGCTCACCTGGAACCTTTAAACTTATGTCGCAAATTTTTTCATCTCTGCTTTCTAAGGTAAAGCTGTAACAATCCATAGCTCCAACAACGATATTAGTGACATAGTAGTCGTTTTTTTCGTTAAGACCAAAAGTTAAAACTTTTGCTTTAGTAATTCCAGAGACTGCTTTCAATGCATTTTCATCATCCCCATTAACTGCAATTAACTCACTTGTTTGATGTGAAAACTTATTAAATGAGTTAATCATATTTTCAAAGTTTATAAAATAATCTAAGTGGTCGGGTTCAAGATTTAATATTAATGAAATAGCAGGATGAAGTTGCAAGAATGTATCAACATATTCACATGCTTCACATACAATATATTCACTCTCTCCGACTCTTGAGTTTCCGTTAATTTTAGGGAGTTTTCCGCCGATTATCGCATTGGGGTCAAAATCAGCTTCAATCAATATCTGAGTAATCATAGCGGTAGTTGATGTTTTTCCGTGAGTGCCCGAAACAGCTATTGTCTTGTCAAATTTACTGGTTAGGTGACCTAGTGCAACCGAACGCTCTACAACTGTTACGCCTTTTTCTTTGGCAGCTACTATTTCAGGATTATCCATTTTTGCGGCAGCCGTATAAATCACTAATTGTGCATCGCCAATATTTGCTTTATCGTGTCCAAGAAAAACATTAATACCCTGTGATTTTATTCTTTCGAGTGTGTCAGACTCGTTTGCATCTGAACCGGTTATTTCATACCCTTTGCTAAGTAGAATTTCTGCCATTGGGCACATGCCCGAACCGCCAATTCCAATAAAATGCAGTTTTGTAATATTATCAAAAATATTTGACATTAAAAAAAGTCTCCTTTAATATAAAAAATACACCTATATATATAGTGGTAAAAAAATCTAGTAGGTTACAAAAATCTTAAATTTTTATTTAGTGTAGTTAACTAAAAATAAAAAATGAAATTCGTACAAATTAATTAAAAAAATGTTCACTGATTAATTATACTACAAAAATAAGAAAAATAAAAGAGTTTATTTAATAAAAAATTTATATTACTTTGCTTAGAAAATATATCTTTTTGTCAAAAATAGAACAGTTTACTTCTTAATACATAATATATATTATTATTCTGCTTTAAGTTTTGAAAGGAAGGATATATATGAAAGAGATTTTTGGGATAATAGGAGGAGATAAAAGACAGTTATATCTTGCTAAATCTATCCAAAATGATGGATATACGGTATATATATGTGGTTTTGAGTTGTCTTGCGACACAGAAAATTTGGAAGAACTGTGCTTAAAAGATATAATAGCAAAAAGTAATAATATTATATTACCTTTACCTTGTACAAGAGATGGAAGAACTATTTTTTCTCCGTACAGTGAAAAGGAATTAGTGTTAGATGAGTACTTAGAAAATGCTTTAGAAGACAAAAATGTTTATGGTGGATTTATGCGCAGTTTAACTGAAAACAATCCATTGTGGAAAAACATAAATTATCAAGATTATTACCAAAAGGAAGAACTTGCTATAAGTAATGCTATTCCAACAGCAGAGGGAGCTATTTCTTTAGCTATTAATAATCATGACGGAATACTCTGTGGCAGTAATTGTCTTGTTGCTGGATTTGGTAGAATTGGCAAAATACTGACGAAAAACCTTTTGGGACTGGGTGTAAAAGTTGATGTCAGCGCAAGAAAAAATGAAGATTTAGCTATGATTAGTGCCATAGGAGCAAACCCAGTAAAATACAATGAAATTACTAAATCATATGACTTGATATTTAATACTGTTCCAGAATTAGTGATAACAAAAAAAATTTTAGAAAAGCAAAATAGTGATACAGTTATTATTGAACTTGCAACTTTACCTGGTGGCATTGATAGAAAAATAGCATTGTTATTGGGCATTAAAATTGTTGATGCACAATCCCTGCCCGGAAAAGTTTCTCCAAAAGCTGTTGCAAACTTTACAAAAAACACAATATATAACATTATTGGACTTAAAACATAAATTATCTGCAGTTACTTGAATTCTATGTTAAATGCATAGAAAACTTAGAAACTTGACTTTTCATAAAACATATGAAATGGAAAGTCGAGTAGCGTTAAGACTTTTATAGTTAAAAGTTAATCTATAATACAAAGAAAGGGAGGTTATAACAATGGTTAAGCTGGGCTTCGCCTTATGCGCTTCTTTTTGTACTTTTGAAAAAGCAATTTTGAAAATTGATGAACTAAAAGATAAATACGACATTTTGCCTATTATGTCGGAAAATGCATATAACACAGACACACGGTTTGGAAAAGCAGAAGATATCATCTTTGAGATTGAAGATATTTGTCAAAAAAGAATTATTCATTCTATTGACAAAGCAGAGCCTTTAGGTCCAAAAAAAATGATTGACATATTGATTGTTGCACCTTGCACAGGTAACACAATAGGGAAAATTGCAAACGGAATTACAGATACCAGTGTAACGATGGCGATAAAATCGTGTTTAAGAATTGGAATTCCGATTGTTTTGTGTATATCTACAAACGATGCTCTTGGTGCTTCTTTCCCTAATATTGGGAAATTACTAAATTCAAAAAATATATACATTGTTCCATTGAGTCAAGATGACCCGATTAATAAACCAAATTCACTAGTTGCAGAATTTGATAAAATCGAAGACACTATAAAATGTGCGCTTGAACACAAGCAAATTCAACCTATTTTTGTTAGTTAAGTTAAATTTTACAATATAATAAGTTGTGTCTTAAAAAATATTACTTTATAGAATAATCATGAAAATAGAAATGAGCGCCCGTCAATTATTACGCGGTCGCTCATTTATGGTATAATTTGATTGTTTTTTTCATAATCATTTACAAACAGTAAAAGAAAGGGACTGCCTATGCAATTTCATACATCAAACATTCGGGATATTATGAAAAGATTAGACTCATCTGAAAGTGGTCTAAGGGATTCTCAAGCAGCAAACAGGCTTGAAAAATATGGAAAAAATGAGATAAAAGATAGCAAAAAGAAAAACTTATTTATAGTATTTTTCACTCAATTTAAAGACTTCATGATAATCATTTTATTGGTTTCTGCTTTGATTTCAGTTGCTGTTTCTTACATTAGCGGAGAGCATGAGTATTATGACTTTGCTATTATCTTAGCTATAGTCATATGCAATGGAGTAATAGGCACTGTTCAAGAATTTAAAGCTGAAAAGGCAATTGAAGCCCTGAAAAGTATTAGTTCTCCAACTGCAACAGTTCTAAGAGGAGGACATAAAAGGCAGATAGACAGCAGAAATCTTGTATTGGGCGATGTAGTCATTTTAAAATCGGGTGACATTTGTCCTGCTGACATGAGATTGATTAGCAGTGTGGATTTAAGCTGTGAAGAAAGTTCTCTTACCGGAGAATCTTTGCCTGTTGAAAAAAGCTATTCCTTTATTCCTGAAGAAGACTCACCAATTTCAGACTGGAAAAACATGCTTTTTGCAGGAACCGGAGTCAGTACAGGTTTTGGAAAAGCTGTGGTTATAGCCACAGCAATGGATACTCAAATCGGAAAAATTGCTGAAATGCTTCAAAAAGAAGAAGCCCCTGAAACTCCTTTACAGAGAAAATTAAATCAGACAGGAAAATTTTTAGGGATTGCCATTCTTGGTATTTGTGCAATAATATTTGCACTGGGTTTACTAAAACAGATTGAAGTATTGGAAATGCTGTTAATATCAATAAGTTTAGCTGTTGCTGCAATTCCTGAAGGTTTGACTGCTGTGGTTACAATAGTACTTGCTATGGGCGTAAAACGCATGGTTTCAAAAAAAGCAATTGTAAAGAAACTATCAGCCGTTGAAACTCTGGGTAGTGTTAGTGTAATTTGTTCAGATAAAACTGGAACTTTGACAGAAAACAGAATGACTGTGGTTGAAGTTGCAACTTTACACGGAACACAGCCTCTTACATCAAAAGAAAGTATCGAAATTTTAACCCACGGTGCTTTATGCAATAATTCAGAAAAAATAGAAGGTAAATATGTTGGTTTAGCGACTGAAATTGCAATAGTTAAGCCAGTAGAAGCAAATAGGGAAGAGCTAAATTCAATTTACCCTCGTGTAGGTGAAATCCCGTTTACTTCCTCAAGAAAATTAATGTCCACAATACATAAAAACGGAGAAGAGTTTCTTGTTGTCACCAAAGGCGCTCCTGATTATTTGCTTGGATTGTGTGATTTTGTTCTTAATAAAGATAAAGTAACAGATATAAGTTCGTTTTATAAGGCTAAAATCTCTGAAGAAAATAGAAAAATGGCACAAAGAGGTCTAAGAGTGATTGCAGTAGCAAAAAAGGTCTGTGATTATCTTGGAAGTGATGCAGAAATTGAGAGCAAACTCTGTTTCTGTGGATTGATAGGAATAGAAGACCCACCTAGAAAAGAAGCAAAAGAAGCCGTTGAAAAGTGCAAAAAAGCTGGAATTATACCAGTGATGATTACAGGAGATCAAACGGACACTGCACTGGCTATTGCTAAAAAAATAGGAATTTACAAAGATGGAAATAAGTATATGACAGGTAAAGAATTGACAAAAATTTCTCAAAACGACCTGTGCGAGATTATTGGAAATTATCGCGTGTTTAGTAGGGTTAGTCCTGAAGATAAAGTAAAAATAGTAAAAGCGTTCCAATCACATGGGCAACTTATAGCAATGACAGGCGACGGCGTTAATGATGCACCTGCGCTTAAAGCAGCTGATATAGGTTGTGCGATGGGTAAATGCGGAACGGAAGTTGCAAAATCAGCCGCTGACATGGTGTTGACAGACGACAATTTTGCAACTATAGTTGAGGCAGTAAAAGAGGGGAGAGGCATATTTTCAAATATTCAGAAAACAGTCCATTTTTTACTTTCTTGCAACATGGGGGAAATTATTCTTATTTTTGTAGCGTTCTTAATGGGTTTACCTGTTCCCCTTTTGGCGACACAAATATTGTGGGTTAATTTAGTAACCGATTCTTTTCCTGCATTAGCTTTAGGAGTGGGGAAAAGTGATGTTGATATTATGGAGGGCGAATTTAAATCTGCAAAAGAGGG
Organism: uncultured Eubacteriales bacterium; assembly: GCA_964368155.1. GTDB lineage: Bacteria > Bacillota > Clostridia > Oscillospirales > Acutalibacteraceae > SIG603. Next base: position 10,104 of record CAYJBU010000068.1, read on the forward strand.
AATTCTAAACAAAAAAATGTACATTTCAATAGTTGTCGAAGGCGCTCTAATCGGAGTTCTTTCACTTCTTGCATTCATAATTGGAAGAAGTTTTTTTGATACAGACCCTAGCAACCCTTTAATTGGCCGAACAATGGCGTTTTGTGTTCTGTGTTTATCTCAGCTAGTTCACAGCTTTAACGTTTCTAGTAATCATAGTATTTTTTCTAAAGATAGAAAATCTAACACTAAACTCATACTAAGTGTAATTCTTTGTTCTGTGCTACTTTTAGTAGTAATATTGTTCGAACCTTTAGCTTACGCCTTCAAAACAGTTCCTTTAAATATCAATCAATGGATATACGTTCTTGCTTTATCTGTTTGTCCTTTACTTCTTGTTGAAATTGAAAAAACATTTCGCGACAAATGAAACAATTTTCATGCTAAATAATAAGGTGTTTTTTTACCTTTCCCTTTTCAAATTGTAATTAATGTGGTATACTTAATATAGTATATAGCAAAGTTAAAAATAGATAAGGGAGCGTTAAATTATGAGAAAGACAAAAATTATTTGTACTCTTGGACCAAGCACTGACGACGAGACTATTTTACGCAAGCTAATTCAAAATAACATGGACGTTGCTAGAATTAATATGTCTCACGGAACTCATGCAGATCAAAAAAAGCGTGCAGATATGTTAAAAAAATTAAGAAAAGAACTTAACAAACCTGTCGCGTTACTATTAGACACTAAAGGCCCTGAAGTTAGAACTAAGACTTTTAAAGACAAAAAAGTCACATTAGTTGATGGCCAACATTTTGTTTTGACAACAAGAGATATCGAGGGTGATGAAACAGGTTGCGCAGTAACATATAAAGACTTACCACGAGATATCCATATTGGTACTAAAGTTTTGATTGACGATGGATTAATAGAATTAAGAGTTTTAGATATCAATGACACAGATATTGAGTGTCAAGTAATAAATGGAGGTCCTGTATCAAACCATAAAGGGATAAATGTGCCCGGCTGCAGACTTTCCATGCCATATATAAGCGAACAAGATAGACTTGACATTGCTTTTGCTGTTAAAGAAGATTTTGACTTTATAGCAGCTTCTTTTGTTACATGTAAAGAAGAAGTTATTCAAATTAGGGAAGAGCTTCAGCGTAATAATTGCGATGATATTAGAGTTATTTCTAAAATAGAAAACGCAGAGGGTGTTGATAATATTGATGAGATAATAAGGGTTTCTGATGGCGTTATGGTTGCTCGTGGTGACATGGGTGTTGAAATTAAATTCGAGCAATTGCCTGCAATTCAGAAAAAGTTGATTTCTGCTGCTTACTTAGCAGGAAAACAAGTAATCACTGCAACCCAAATGCTTGAATCAATGATTGTTAATCCACGTCCAACAAGGGCAGAAACTTCCGATGTTGCAAATGCAATTTATGACGGCACCAGTGCAATTATGCTCAGCGGTGAAACAGCAGTTGGTAGATTTCCTGTTGAAGCAGTCAAAACGATGTCAGAGATAGCAATAGCCACAGAAAAAGATATCGATTACGTTTCAAGAATGCAAAAAAGAGAGATTACTACAAGGCTGGATGTTACAAATGCTATATCTCATGCTACTTGTACTACAGCTCACGATTTAGAAGCCGTTGCAATAATGACAGTGTCAAAAAGTGGTTTGACTGCTAGAATGATTTCAAGGTTTAGACCTTCTTGCCCAATTATATGTGGAACCACAGAAGAAAAAGTTTTAAGACAAATGAATTTGTCTTGGGGTGTTGTTCCGATTATCGTTCAAGAAAAAACCACCTCAGATGAGTTGTTTGACCATGTGGTAGAAGTTTCTCAAAAAGAAGGACTCGTGCAAAGTGGTGATATAGTTGTTATAACACTTGGCGTTCCTCTTGGAGTTTCGGGAACGACAAATATGTTAAAAGCTCATATGGTTGGAGATATCATTATTGAAGGAACTTCTGTAAACAAAGGGCAAGTCACAGGAAGACTTTGTGTTTGTCAGAACGAAGATGATGCGATGAATAAATTTAAAGATGGAGATATTCTAGTTGTACCAAAAACAGACAATAAGCTTGTTAGAATTTTAAGAAAAGCAAGTGGTGTTATCACGGAGGAAAGCGGTGTAAATTCACATGCTGCAGTTGTCGGTATAACCCTTGATATTCCTGTTATTGTTGGGGCTGCTAATGCAACAAAAATACTTAAAACTGGTACTGTTGTAACTTTAGACGGTGATAAAGGTGTAGTTATTAATACAACAAAATAATGTAAAATCCGAGGGATGTCGCATTAACAAAGTGCTGTTAATGTGGCATCCCTAAAAAAATTATGCTTTATTCAGATTTTTTTTGCTTAATATTAGAAAGTGGATTTAACTTTGCTGCATTTTCCATTTCTTTGTTTGATACATGAGTGTAAATTTCTGTGGTTCCAAGATTTTCATGACCTAAAATATCCTGCAAAACTCTTATATTTACACCATTTTGGTGCATTAATGTTGCAGCTGTGTGCCTGAGTTTGTGAACAGAAAAACCAGCACCAGAAAGACCAATTTTATCAAGATAGAATTTAACAATATATTGTATAGTTTTTGGGCTAATACGAGTTAAGCGATTGCTTAATAACAAAGCGTTTCTATCGGTAACATTGTCTTTTGGACGCACTTTAATATACTCATCAATC
>CAYJBU010000068.1:12852-13082 GCA_964368155.1 uncultured Eubacteriales bacterium
TTGCGAATGATGTCAGTCATATTTATTCCAACTAATTCAGAAAGACGAATTCCACAGTTTAAAAGGATAGTTAAAATACAATAATCACGCTCTTTATTACTGCCTTCAACTGCATTTAACAGCTCTAAACTCTGTTCTAATGATAGATATTTAGGTAAAGATTTTCTTTTTTTGGGTGAAGATAAATTCTCTGTTGGATTTTCTTTTAGTAAAGCTTCGTGAATAGTAAG
>CAYJBU010000069.1:0-226 GCA_964368155.1 uncultured Eubacteriales bacterium
ACATCTAAATAAATTATTTTATTACATAAAAATATAGTATTATGAAATATATTCTACTACTTTTTTACGTAATTGTCAAGCACTTAATAATACAAAAATTTGAAGTGAGGGGAATTAGTTTGATAATGTTTTTAATCGGTAATTTTCGTGCTCATCTGCACAATTTCCAAAGTTTTCTGATTTTATTTATTTGAATTTAGGAAACTGCAAAACATTGCAACTAACT
>CAYJBU010000069.1:284-4345 GCA_964368155.1 uncultured Eubacteriales bacterium
AAGGAATACCTCTGTTTGTATCAAAACTACGAACGAAGAATTGAAGCAAAACTTGAAAAAATCGAAGAATTTAAGGCTCGCGCAACATCAATTACTATTAGCTTTGGAGAAAAAGTGCAAACATCAAAAAATAAAAACGGTACAGAAAAAATCATATCCATTTACCTTGATATGCAAAACGAACTCAAAAATGAAGTCGAACGGCTGCATAGTATTTTAAAAGACATTAAAAAGAATATCAATTCCTTGCAAGACGAAAACCAAAAAGAGATTTTAGAACGAAAATATATTAATGGTGAGTCATTTTCAAAAATTGCGGAGAAAATGTACATATCCGAAAGACAAATTTTCAGAATTCACGGAAAAGCACTGGAAAAAATTAATCTCATTATAGACAAAAGCTGATTTTTATTGTATAATCCCATATGGAGTTAATACTATTGCTCCATGCGAAATGCTACATAACAATTTTGTTTTCTGATTAAAACGAGCTTTGCATTTCGCACTTTTAGAAAGGCATGGATAAACAATGAGAATAAGGACAAAACCCTGGGCTAGACCAGAATTAAACGCATGTAATTATTTTAGCAAAAACCCACAGGAAAACAAAGGAAAATGGTCTGAAATTTTTGGAAACGAGAGAGAAATTCACCTTGATTTAGGTTGCGGGAAATGTGAATTCATGGCGAATTTATCAATTGATAATTTAGATACAAACTACATCTGTGTTGATAAAAGTCTTGATATACTAGGAGTTGCAAGAAGAAATATTAGCGCTAAATTTGAAGAAAGTGCTGTAGAAAATGTTATTTTGACTGCATATGATATAGAAAAAATAAATGACCTTATCTCCAAAGAAGATAAAGTCAATCGAATTTATATTAATTTTTGTAATCCTTGGTCAAATGCAGGTCACCACAAAAGAAGGTTAACCCATACAAGGCAACTAGAAAAATACAAAGAGTTCTTGTGTGAAGACGGCGAAATTTGGTTCAAAACAGATGATTACAATTTATATCTATCAAGCAAATACTACTTTGAACAAAGTGGGTTTGAAATTTTCTTTGATACTCAAGATTTAAATTCACTGCCCAATACAGGAAACGTAATGTCCGAGCATGAAAAAATGTTTGAAAAACAGGGAATTACAACCAAAAGTATTCGAGCAAAACTTATAAAGTAAAATCTTCTTTGTTGAATTCTTTTAACTTTGGAGTTTTAGGCATTCGTTTTAACGGGTCATACAGATATTTTCTGCATACACCACCTCTATAATTTGGGCAAATTATATCTTCTTTCCCGGAGTTTAACTGACAATAGTCACAACTGGCTTCTATATTTTCCCCAAACATTTTTTTCTTCTTTTTCTTAAATAATCTAAACATATAGTGATATCCTTTCGAAATAACAATCGAAGCCTAAACCAGCTTCGGTTGTTTTTCATTTGCACAACAAAACACAAATTTCATATATTGTAACACATTTATTATTATTTTTCCAGTCTTTTGTTTAAAAAAATATAAGTGCAACACAAAAGAATCAAACAAAGACTTCCTGTAGCAGTGCTTTTGGATATTTCTGGGATAATTGTCTGTGTGGTAGAAAACACATAAGCGTCAATTGGGAACATAGCTTTTAAAAACCTTAATATCTGAACCGATGTAAAGCTAATCAAAACTCTGTTAAAATAGAATTTCCATATAACAATTGTTTTTTTCTTAAAAAATGAAAAAAGCTGAAAGTGAACGCATAAACCACCAAACGACAACCCTAAAACTATTATATCAGAGTTAACTTTTAGTGTGTTCGCAGCGTTAACTCCATCGACCACTTCAAAGAAAAACGCAAGCAAAACAGAACACTCTTTTTTCAAAAAAAGTCCATTTACAAACACCAAATCAACTATTTTTTCATATAAACCACTAAATCTCAGCACAGTTAAAAACATTGAAAATATCAAAACATAGAGGCAAAGCGTTACTGTAGAAGACATTGCAGTTTTTGCAGATAATGTCATACAGTCATTAAAATTTAAAGTTTGATATGAGTTTGTTTTAACTTCGGGAACAGGTTTTTTTATTCCCAAAATCACTCCAAAAAACAAAGATGAAACAGTGATGGAAATAAATATTAACAGCCCTGTAAATACTGAATTTAGCACTACTCCACCAACAAAAATAATCGCAAAAGGAATTCCGGGGCTTATACAAAAGCAACACAATCTATTTGCCTGCTCCTTGTTTATCTCACCGCTTTCAAGGAGTTTTGAAGCTAGTTTTGAACCGACTGGATAACCGCAACACAAACCAAAAACAATAACAGTCGCACAGCATTTTGGCAGTTTGAGCAAATACCTACACACAAAAGAAAATGAAAATTCAAACAATTTTTTAGCAGCCGAGACACTCAAAAACGCAGAAATAAATATCATTGGAAACAAGGAGGGAATTAAGTTTCCAAGACAATAATCTATCGTTTTCGTGACATTTAACGCAATTTCTTTTCGGTAGACTAGCGCAAAATAAAAAAAACCTAATCCCATCACACTGTAAAAAAGCACGGAAATGCAAGGTGATTTTATTATTTTTTTCATAAATCTCCCCCATGTTACATACATATTTTATCTCAAAACACAGTCTGCCCATGTATTTTTTCAATCTTCTAATAATAGATATACTAAAAGGATGTTTTTTATTCACGCAAATGAAATTTGGGGGTATGATTATGATATCTGTCACAAAATCTAGTACATATACCGAGATATACGGAAACAAAAAAATAATTGTTGACGGTTGCAGCGGAATAACCGACTATGACGACAAGGAAATCTCTATAAAGAGTGGAAAAATGGACATAATTATAAAAGGAAACGCCTTAAAACTTAAAGTCTTAAATGACAGTGCTGCTGTGATTGAAGGATATATTAGTTCGGTAAATTTTTCTTATTTTTAAGGAGTGGTTGAACAATGCTTGAAAATATCTCTCGAAAAATCACAGGATATGTGAGAGTACAAATAAAAGGAGACGAAAAATCCAGATTCATTAACATATGCATCAAAAACGGATTAAGGTTTTGGGATTATACCAAAACTGATGACTGTTTTGAAATCAGCATGAGAATTATTACATATAAGCAGGCGTGTAAACTCAAAAAAAAATTGAAAGTAAATGTTAAATTAATCCAAAAAAAAGGAATTCCATTTGCACTCACTAAAGTTAGATTAGGTTACATAGCAGGTATTTTTTTATCTGTTTTATTGTACATGTTCTTATTTTCACATTATTGGGTGGTTGATGTTAGCATTGAAGGTTTGTTCTCTGAAAAAAAGATACTGGAGGTTGCAGAGCAAAAAGGGATATACATTGGTGCTAAAATAGGTGAATTAAATCTATACAATATTGAAAATCAATTCATGATGGAAATACCTGAAATCGACTGGATTTCCATTAACACCGACGGTTGCACTGTTGACATTGCAGTAAGAATTGCTCTTGACAAGCCAGAAATCGAACCAGCTGACGAAGGCGTTGCCCATGTTATAGCAGAAAACACCGGAATTGTAAGGTCAATCGAGGCAAGGGAGGGAATTCCGCTTGTAGAAGTGGGGTCTGCAGTAGCCAAAGGAGACATTTTAATCACAGGAACTTGGGACTCTAATATGTTTAAAAGTGAGTGGAAACAATCTGAAAACCCAACTGTTTTTGAAGTTAGCGCTAAAGGAGTAGTCATGGCAGAAGTTAATCGTCATTTTGTTGTCAGAATACCCAAAACAAAAGAAATTTATACTCCTATTACAAATTATTACCGTTTCTCTTTTGGCCTGTTTGGATTTGAAATTCCCTTTGTTCCAAACTTAGTCCCAAGCGGAAATTACGAATATGTAACCGAAACTCAAAATCTATATTTATTTGGAGTAAAACTTCCTATATATGTCAAATCAGAAAAATTAATGAAGATTGAATCTTCTTTTTCAGAATATTCACAAGCTGAAGCAGAGCTGACTATTAATAATTTGTTAGATATGAAAATTGACGAAGAATTAGAAAGCTTTGAGAAGCTT
>CAYJBU010000069.1:4355-12986 GCA_964368155.1 uncultured Eubacteriales bacterium
ATCTCGAAAACCTACAAATATATATGTTGAGGGAGAATATTTGATTGGTGAACTTGACTGTACCACACTAGAAAATATAGCAATTACGTACAAATTTGCAACAAAATAACAGTAATTTAGAATTAAAATTCATACATTATTACGTTTTGAAATAATAAAGATTTTGTGGTATACTATAAATGTAAAATATATAGAAAGAGGATTAGGCTTGGAAAAACAGATTAATGTTGAACAATTTCCTTACGGAACGGAGATTTTCGGCAACTTTGATGAAAATTTAAAAATCATCGAGCGCAACTTTGATGTAAGCATCGTTTTTAGAGATTCAATGATAAAAATCATCGGGGAAGATGACCCTGTCCAGAAGGCTTTTCGCACTCTTGAGAGTTTGATTAAACTCATTGAAAAGGGCGAGACTATTACCAGTCAACAAATTCATTATTGCATGGATTTAGTTCATGAAAACGACGAAAAACACATGTCAATTTTAGCCGACGATGTTGTTTGCATTTCATGCAAAGGTAAACCTATTAAGCCGAAAACGGTGGGACAAAAAAATTATTGCACCGCCATGAAAAAAAACACTGTGACTTTTGGAGTTGGACCTGCCGGAACAGGAAAAACTTATCTAGCAGTCGCCATGGCAGTAAAGGCTTTTAAATCGGGCGAAGTAAACCGAATTATTCTTACAAGACCTGCTGTTGAAGCAGGAGAAAAACTCGGTTTTCTACCGGGAGATTTACAACAAAAAATTGACCCTTATTTGCGTCCATTGTATGATGCTTTGTTTGATATGTTCGGCGCAGAGACTTATCAAAAGTATTTAGAGCGAGGAAACATAGAAGTTGCTCCTTTGGCGTATATGAGAGGCAGAACTCTCGACGACAGTTTTGTCATTTTAGACGAAGCACAAAACACAACTTGCGAACAAATGAAAATGTTCTTAACAAGATTAGGGTTTGGTTCAAAAATGGTGATAAACGGCGATATTACTCAGATTGATTTACCTACCGGAAAGAAGTCCGGACTTAAAGATGCAGTTCGAATTCTTCGAAACACTGAAAATATTGCAATTATTAAATTCACTGAAAAAGACGTTGTTAGACACAAATTAGTTCAAGATATAATTAAAGCATACGAAAAAAACACAGGTAGTAGAAATATATAGAAAGGATTGTTAATATGGAAAGAAAAATGGGTGAAAGAACTCGTGTTATTATCACAAATAATCAAAAAGAAGTTAAAATACCTACAGGAATAAGAATGTTAATAAGAAGAACTTGCAATGCAGTTTTAAAATTAGAGGACTTTGAAAGTGCCGCTGAGATAAGCGTAACTTTTGTTGATAACGAGGAAATTCGAAAGTTGAATAAACAATACAGAGATAAGGACACAGAAACTGATGTTCTGAGCTTTCCAATGGGTGAAAACGGTGTCTTCAACTCAAACCCTTCAACCGGAGCTAAAATACTCGGTGACATCGTCATTTCTATGGAGAGAGCTTTAGACCAAGCTGACAGATACGGACATTCACTCGAAAGAGAAGTAAGCTATCTCACAGCACACTCAATGCTACATCTATTAGGGTATGACCACGAAGACGGCGGAATTAACAAGGTTCGAATGAGAGAAAAAGAAGAAACTGTTATGTCCCAACTCGGTCTAAGAATTACCACTAGCTACACTTTGTAAAAAATTATGAAATTAAAAGTAGAATACAAAAAAAACCGCAAAATCACTCAAAGTTTTTCAAACGCATTCAGGGGTCTTTGGCTTGGAATTCGCAGTGAGAGAAACATGAGAATTCACGTAGTTTGCGCAATATATGTTTTGCTATTCTCTTATTATCTAGGCTTAAATCGGGGCGAGTTTGCCCTGCTTTTTGCCGTTATAGGGGTAGTTATTGCTGTAGAGGGATTAAACACCTCGATAGAGAAACTTTGTGATTTTTCTTGCGGACACAAAGACAGACGAATCGGAATTGTAAAAGACATTGCCGCAGGTGCAGTGTTAATTACTTCTGTTGCCGCAGTAGCAGTAGGTGTCTTTCTTCTTTGGAGACCTGAGCAGATTTGGGAACTAATTAATATTATTTTTTCAAATATATATTATGCACTAGCGACACTTGCAAGCCTTTGCTTATCAATTTGGTTTATACTTGCAGGCCCACTCGGAATGAAGCGATGGCTGAGGGGAAAAAGATAGTGCAAAAATTCAAACAACTTTAAAGACAAATGTCAAGAAAGGCATGGTCATAATGGAAAATACAAACAATCAAAGAGGCGCGTTTATTGCTATTGTCGGGCGACCAAATGTTGGAAAATCTTCAACTCTTAACTGCCTAATTGGACAAAAACTTGCCATAGTTTCAAAAAAACCTCAGACAACCAGAACACGAATAATGGGAGTTTTGACACAGGACATACATCAAATAGTTTTTATTGACACGCCCGGCTTGATAAAACCCAAAAATTCATTGGGCGAATACATGGTAAAAACTATAAATCAATCTGTTGCAGGTGTTGACGCTTGTATGCTTGTGACACAGGCAGACAGCAAAATTTCTCAAGCAGACCTTGAATTCATTGAAAAATTCAAAAAACTTAAAATGCCAGTGGTTTTAGTCATAAATAAAATCGACTTAGTCTCAGATAAAACTAAAATCATGGAGCAGATTATTGAATACCAAAAATTGTACGATTTTGAGGCTGTAGTGCCAATTTGTGCCAAAAACGGAGATGCAATCGACAGCTTGAAATCAGAGCTTAAAAAGCTGACGATTGAGGGCGACCACTTCTTCTCTTCCGACACCTTAACAGACCAACCCGAGAGAGTTATTGCCTCTGAAATTATAAGAGAAAAAATTCTTAGGATTTTACAAAAAGAGATTCCTCACGGCGTTGCTGTTGTGACTGAAAAAATGAAAGAAAGAGGCGCAGTTACTGACATTGAAGCCACAATTTATTGCGAAAAAGCAAGCCACAAAGGCATTATTATAGGCAAAAGTGGACAAACTCTTAAAGAAATTTTGTCAAAGGCAAGAGTTGACATGGAAAACTTTTTTGACTGCAAAATCAATTTACAAGCATGGGTAAAAGTCAAAGAAGATTGGCGACAAAGACCACAAATTTTGCATAGTTTCGGCTTTGATAAAAACGATTTACAATAATATCACTTATTATTCATCCTATGATTATTTTGCTTAAAGAAAGATTTTCCTTTAATATCAATATGTGTTTTGAGAATACTTTACTTATAGCATTATGCTCTAAGGAGGTTTTCAGATGAACCAAAATGAAGCTTGGGATGTATTTATAAAATCAGGAAAAATTCAAGACTATATACAATATAAAAACTATAATTTCAAAGGAACGGAAATACTGATAAACGATTATGATGCTAACTACCAAAGCGTTGATAATAAAAGAACAGACAGTGGGAGAGAGTGACAAGCTAGTCACTCTTCTGACTGAAAAAGAGGGTGTGATAAGAGCATTTGCACGACGTGCAAAAAGCTTGAAGGACAGCAAAAGTTCTGCCACCTCTTTATTATCATATTCTAATTTCAGCATTTACAAGGGGAAAGAGAAATATATCATAGACAGTGCAACTCCCATTGAGGTTTTTTTTGAGTTGCGAAATGATATTATTTCTCTTTCCCTTGCTCAATATTTTTGCGATTTAAGCGCAAATCTGGTATCATCTGAAAGCTCACAATCTTTAAAAGTTGTCTTGAATTCTATTTATTTTTTATGTAAAATGAAAAAAGACCCTTTGTTATTAAAGGCAATCAGCGAACTAAAACTACTTTCTTTAAACGGTTACATGCCGAATTTAGTTGCATGCAAAAATTGTGTTTGCTACGACAATGATTTTTGGCTTTTTTTGCCCGAAACAGGTGAAATTATCTGCCAAAAGTGTTATAATAATGAAAGAAACGCTTTTTCAATGAATTCAACTGTGTTAACAGCTATGAGATACATACTTTATAAGCCTGTAAAAGAGATGTATTCATTCACAATTCCTGAAAAAGACATAGAAACTCTCTGCTTTATTTCCGAGAATTACATGACAACAATATTAGGTAAAACTCCGCAAACTTTAGATTTTTTCAAAACAATCAACGATAGAATATATTATTAATTACATTTGTTATTTAACAAAAGGAGCTGTCGCATAAATACATATGTCGGTGATTTTACACAAACACAATGTAGGGGTCGATGCCAACATCGACCCGAAAACTTAGATTTTCTATCAGTTTCGCTCTGATGTGGGCATCAGACCCTACAAATACATTGTTGATTTTATGCAGTTTCACCTTAATGCGACAACCCCATACTCATAACCCCCGAAAGGATACACATTATGGATCACAATATGAAAGCTTTAGAGCTTGATAAAATATTAACCATGCTTTCACACGAAGCAAACGGAAACGATGCTGTGGAAGCGTGTTTGAATCTCTCCCCTGCTGAAAATTTTGAAACAGCAAAGAGATTGCTTAAAGAAACCGATGACGCCTATGTTTTGATTGCAAAATTCGGCGCACCAAGTTATTACGGCTTTACAAACACTGTAAACGCTTTGAGACGCTCCTCGGTTGGTGCAGTTTTAACACTGCGTGAACTAATTTCAGTTGATAGCACACTAAAAATAATTCGAGGTGTTAGCTCATGGAAAAGCAAGAGCGATGGAATGGAAACCAGCCTTGACAGACTTTTCTCCGAGTTATCTCCAAACAAATATTTAGAACAAAGAATAGCAGAAACTGTCCAAAGCGAAGAAGAAGTAGCCGACAGTGCATCAAAAGCGCTATCGGATATCAGAAGAAAGATTAGGTCGAGTTCTCAAAAAGTTAAAGAACAACTAGACAAAATGCTTCGCTCGTCCCAAATTCAAAAATATCTTCAAGACATCATCGTCACACAACGTGATGGGCGCTATGTTTTGCCTGTTAAACAGGAGTATAGAAACGAGGTAAAAGGCCTTGTCCATGACAGTTCAGGCAGTGGAGCGACTTTGTTCATTGAACCAATGGCTGTTGTCGAGGCAAACAATGAAGTAAGAATACTAAAACTGAAAGAAGCAGAGGAAATCGAAAGAATTCTAACCGTTTTATCTGCGGAAATCGGTGAATTTGCAGATTCAATTATCAAGAGTTATAATTCCCTTGTAGAAATAAATGTAATTTTTGCAAAGGCTAAGTTAGCATATAAATTAAAAGCCAGCTTCCCTATTCTTGAAAACGATGGAAAAATAGACATAAAAGCAGGCAGACACCCTTTAATCGATTCTGAAAAAGTTGTTCCTACTGACATTAAACTTGGATACGACTTTGACAGCTTGATTATCACCGGACCAAACACCGGAGGTAAAACCGTTTCAATAAAAACCATTGGACTTTTTTGTCTTATGGCAAGTTGTGGAATGGCGACTCCATGCAGAGACGGAAGCAAACTTGCTTTCTTTGAAAATGTGTTGGTTGACATTGGTGATGAACAAAGCATCGAACAAAGTCTTTCCACTTTTTCTTCTCATATGACTAACATAATTAAAATCATTGAAAAAACAGATGAGAATACTTTAGTCTTGCTAGATGAGCTGGGTGCTGGAACAGACCCTGTAGAGGGTGCTGCATTGGCAACTGCGATTATTGAAGCATTACGAATTCGAAAGTGCAAAATAGCAGCCACTACTCACTACGCAGAGTTAAAAGAATACGCTATTAAAACTGTTGGTGTAGAAAATGCTTGCTGTGAATTTGACGTTGAAACCTTAAGTCCAACATATAAACTTTTAATCGGTATGCCCGGTAAATCAAACGCTTTTGCTATTTCAAAAAAGCTAGGAATGAGATTTGATATTGTTGAAAGAGCAAAAAATTTAGTATCTGAAGAAAGTTCTAAATTTGAATCCCTGCTAACAAAGCTTGATGAAAACAGAAGACTTTTGGACAAAGAGCGTGAAGAGGGAAAAAACAAAAAAGCAGAGGCTGACAAACTGCTTAAAGAAGCAGAATCCTTGCGTGAACAAGCAGAGCTTGAATATAATAAGTCTGTCCAAACTGCAAAAGACCAAGCCGCCATGATAGTTGCTAAAACAAGGGCACAAGCTTTGGCAGTCATAGATGAAGTGGAGAAAATCCAAAGAGAGAAAAACAAGATTTTAAGTGCAGAAAAAAAGCTAGAGTTAAAGCAGGGTATCAGAACACTAGAAGACAGCTCCAATCCAGTCATATCTAAGAAAAGAGATGATGATTATAAACTGCCTCGCGCTTTAAAAGTGGGTGACAACGTCTTGATTTATGACATTGATAAACAAGCTGTCATCACTCACATAAAGGGAAATCAAATCAGCGTTCAAACAGGTGTGATAAAAACCAGAGTGGACATTTCAAACTTAAGATTGATAGAAAAAAAATCAAACGAGAAAAAAGTATCAAACACTCGAAATGTCTCAAAAGCGTTGAACATGGCTGTTGCATCGATGGAAATTGACATCAGAGGAATGACCTGCGACGAGGGATTGATGGAGTTAGACTCATATTTAGACAGGGCTATAAGGCAAAATCTAAACCAAGTCACCATCATTCACGGCAAAGGCACAGGCGCATTGCGTTCTGCCGTTCAGCAACACCTTAAAAAGCACCCCAACATCAGTTCATATCGCTTTGGGGTTTTTGGTGAAGGTGAAATGGGGGTTACTGTTGCCCAATTAAAATAAAGTGAAAGATATACTTTATTTGTTTCTAGTGGCTAATCACAAAGATAAAACAAAGCAGAACAATATTCTTTTGCTTTCATGAAAGGATTGCTCAATTAATGGAATTATCTGAAACCTTACCTCAAAAAAAAGAAATATATCGCTCCGCAATAGACATGGCTTGGCCAGCTGTGTTAGAGTCTTTTTTAATTGCTATGACAGTGTTTTTGGACAGCATAATGGTAAGCTCGCAAGGCGAAGAGGCTATCGCTGCAATAGGGCTTACTTCACAACCAAAATTCATTGCAATGTGTTTGTTTTCTTCATTAGGAATTGCAATTTCCTCCATCGTAGCTAGAAGAAGAGGCGAGCAAAACCGAGACAGCGCTGTTAAAGTAATGAAAATAGGGTTGGTTTTTACTGTTGTTGTCGGGACAATAGTAGTAGCTGCATTAATCATCTTTATTAATCCAATCATTCATATAGTAGGCTCGAAAGAAGACACCCATGACATAGCTGTTGGATATCTGACAATCGTATCAGGTGGGTTGCTCTTCAATCTAATCACTATTGTTATCAACGCAGCACAAAGAGGCGCAGGTAACACCAGAATATCTATGACAACAAATTCCGTGTCTAACTTAGTAAACGTCACATTCAATTTTCTTCTAATTGAGGGTAGATTTGGATTTCCTGAATGGGGAGTAAACGGAGCAGCAGTTGCAACTGTATTGGGAGGTGCTGTCGCTTGTGCAATGAGCATCAGGTCGGTTCTCAAAAAAGATTCTTACATTTATTTAGGATATATCAAAGGTATTTTACCCAGCAAAAAAGACATCAGGTCGATGCTTGATGTCGGGATTAGTGCTTTTATCGAACAATCTTTTATGCGAGTCGGATTTTTACTTTTCGCAATCACTGTTGCTAATTTGGGAACAGACGAATTAGCGGCTCACATGATTGCCATGAATTTTATACATATATCCTTCTCATTCGCAGACGGTCTCGCTGTTGCCTCGGTCGCTTTGGTTGGGCGAAGTTTGGGAAAAAAGCAGCCTCAACTCGCCAAAATATATGGTATCACTTGCCAAAAAATTGGTTTTGTTTGCTCACTGTTAATCGCTTCTGTGTTTATAATTTTTGGAGAAACTCTGTTTTCACTCTTCACAGACAAAACAATTATTCTTGAATACGGCGTAATGCTGATGAATATAATTTC
Organism: uncultured Eubacteriales bacterium; assembly: GCA_964368155.1. Classification (GTDB taxonomy): domain Bacteria; phylum Bacillota; class Clostridia; order Oscillospirales; family Acutalibacteraceae; genus SIG603. Next base: position 12,280 of record CAYJBU010000069.1, read on the forward strand.
AATTACAATATTCCTCCAAATGCAACAAGTGACTATTCTTGGATGTTTAAGAGGTGCAGGCGACACAAAATACACTGCATTTGTCTCGCTTATCAGCGTTAGCACAATTAGACCAATAGCAAGCTATTTGTTGGCATTTCCTTTGGGCTTTGGTTTAATAGGCGCATGGGTTGGGTTAAACTTAGACCAGCTTATTAGATTTATCATGGGCGGATATAGATATAGAAAAGGTAAATGGTTAAACAAAGAAATTTAGTGTTTTAAAACTTTTGCAGATTTATCTGAAGGCAGTTCAAGATTTCAGTTTTTAATTTTATTTTCACTATCATGTCGGAGAGCAAAACGGTGCATTGAGCACACTGCCAACCAAGATAGAAGAATTCGACACCATAAATATAATAAGTGGTTGCCTCAAGAGATGAAAATCAATTGAAGCAACCACTTTAATTATTGCCTGCTAAACAACTTGAAAATGGCTTGTGTTGTTGTAGGGGACGACGCCCACATCGTCCGTCCTCATTTTCGGGAATAAATATAATCATATGAATATGGTTTTGCATTATTACATATTTATCAATTCCAACAATTCCATTGATATATTTTTATACCACTATTCCAATTTCTGATAATACTGTATTCGGGACGATGTGGGCATCGTCCCCTACAATATCGCCAAACAAACATTCTCGGTTTTGTGTGCATATCGT
>CAYJBU010000070.1:0-1108 GCA_964368155.1 uncultured Eubacteriales bacterium
TAATGTGCTTGAATTATTCATTATGTATTCCCTTTCTATAATTTACCATAAACTTGTGTCAGAAACTTTTCTTGAAACTGTGTTAACACACACTAACAGCACTACATTTACAAGCGATTGAAACAAGCCAACTGCAGCTGAATAACTATACTGTAAATTCAAGATTCCTTGTTTGTAAACATATGTTGAAATAATTTCAGATGTTTCTAAATTCATAGGATTTTGCATTAACAATACTTTTTGCATACTCATATCCATAATTCTTCCACATGCTAGTATCAGCATTATAATTGCAGTAGGAAGTATGCTTGGTAGCTCTATGTGTATTATTTGTTTAAATCTTGAAGCTCCGTCTACTTTTGCAGCTTCATACAAGTCAGGACTAACACTTACTAAAGTCGCTAGATATATAATACTGGACCAGCCCATTTGCTGCCAAATATTTGAAATAACATAGACGTGTGGAAACAATTCTGGATCACCCATAAAATCAATTGGCTTACCGGTTATTGATTTCACTACAGAATTTATGACTCCTGAAGAAGGAGATAGCATCAAAATTATCATACTAACTAATACAACTACCGAAATAAAATATGGTGCATATGTGATTGTTTGAACCACTGATTTAAATCTTCTGTTTTGGCAATTGTTTAACAATATTGCTAATATAATAGGTGGAAGAAATCCTGCAATCAACCCATAAAAACTTAAACTCAACGTATTAATAATAGTTGGCCAAAATTGATAAGATGTAAAGAATTTCTCAAAATATTCTAACCCTACGAATTCGCTACCGTCAAATCCCCTAGATGGAGTGTAATCTAAAAAAGCTATCTGCAGACCATACATAGGCAAATAGTTAAAAATGATAATATATGCCAGCGCAGGAAGTATAAGTATATACAACTGATAATCCTCAATAATAGATTTCTTAAATCTAGAAAAAAAGGACAATTTCTTAATTTTATTTCTACCTGTCATGCTTTGTAATCCTTTCGTTGCTATTTATATTCTATAATATGTTTGATATCGATGTTAATAGTTTATACAAATATTATGAAATTGTAAAGCGCCAATTATTTCAATAACAAACCGAAATAATTAT
>CAYJBU010000070.1:1118-12986 GCA_964368155.1 uncultured Eubacteriales bacterium
ACCAAAACGGTCAACAGCATTCTTTATTTTACACTGCTCAATAGTGTTTTGTATTCAATTTTTAACATCAGTATTCAAAAATTAACACATGAACACACAATAATTAACAATAGCAATTTAATAACTGAGATATTTTGCAAATGATTATGTTTATCGTGCTCATTGCGACCGCCCCTTTATATTTTGCTAAAGCGACAAAAAACCTCATGCACACAAATTTTAGTATGCATAAGGTTTTTCTGTTATAACCAGTATTCTAAATTTTCAAAGCGAGGTCGGTTGCAATTACATTAATCAATTCTAAACACGCATAAATACATTGTCAATAATAGATGATTTTAACGCTCCTACCATCTCACTCTAACGAATAAATTCCTGTGTTGTGGTCTTCCCTATTCTTGTATTTACCTCTTGTAAAATCGGGGATATCAACAATCATACCACCATTTTTAATGGAATTTTCTGAAAGTGCAGTAATCACCATCCAAGCAGCCATGTCGTATACATCAATTGTAGGGTTTTCTTTGTTTTCAAAACAATGCAAAATAGCGTTTAACAATACTAAATCCATTCCGCCATGGCCAGCTGCATACAATTTTTCTCGGTCCGCCCACAAATCGTTCTTGAATTCATTTTGATAATCTTTTGCGTTATCCCATAATGCCTTAGATTTAAAATGAAACTCATCATGCTCCCCATCAAGGAAAATCATGTTATTGTCTTCGTTATACATCCCTTTTGTTCCACGAACAGTTAAACCTCTGCTGTAAAATCTTGGCAAAGTTGTGTCTAGTGTAAGCTCGATTGTTTCTCCGTTTTCACATTTAATGAAAGTTTTGAATATATCTGCTTGAGCAAATGTTGTATTCATCAACTTTTCGTTGTCTGATAAATTTTCTTTTATATATGCGTTTAGTCCTTTTGCTTCTGAACAGAATGACTGCAACGTCAACATTCTGTTACCTCTGTTAATATTAAGTAATTTACTAATCGGACCTAACTCGTGAGTAGGATAGTTCTCACAGTTTCTGTTTATATAGTTATTCAATCTATAGTGTCTGTTTTTCTCGCCATTCGCAATTTCTGAACGTAACTCGTGGCAATATCCACCTTCGCAGTGAACAATTTCGCCAAAAATCCCTTTTTTAACCATGTTTAACAGCATTGTCTCATACTCACCATAGCAACAATTTTCCATAAACATAATCGGAGTTTTTGTCGCCTCGTAAGTTTCTACTAAATCCCAACACTCAGCAACAGTGTATGCACCACCAACTTCTACAGCAGTGAATTTTCCTGCCTTCATTGATGCAACAGCTACTTCTGTGTGCGACTCCCACGAAGATAAAACCATAACGATATCAACATCATCACGAATTACTAATTCTTTATAGTCAATGGTGCCAAATGGAGTGTTTCCACAAACTTCTTTTACAAAATCTTGCGTTTTTTCAACCCTGTCTTGATACAAATCACAGACAGCAGCAACTTCAACATTATCAAGTTTTACAAACTCACCTTTAATCCAACCAAAACCTCTTCCACCAAGACCTACTACGCCTAATCTAATTTTATTCATCTGATTCACCTACAGTACAACTGAAATCAATCATTTCGGATATCAATTCAATACCGACATCCTTTTTCAAATTCCAGACACTGCCCTTTCTGTGGGATTACCACGCTTGTTTTGTTATTATTCTTCTACAATGCTTTCTTTGAAACATTTCACTATAAAGTCAATATCTTCTTTTGTATGAAGTGCACTTACTTGTGTTCTAATTCTCGCGCGACCTTTTGGAACAACAGGATACGAAAACGCCACAACATATACACCTTTTTCGAGCATTTTCGCCGCTACTTCCGCTGTTTTCTTCTCGTCATAAAACATCACAGGAACTATAGGGTGCACTCCCTCGATGATATCAAAACCTGCTGCTTTCATCTGCTCTCTGTAATAGAGAGTAGTCTCATTTAGATGCTCAATAAGACTGCTATCATTTTCTAAAATATTTATCACTTCAATACTCGCGCCAACAATCGCAGGAGCTACTGTATTAGAAAATAAATAAGGTCTGCTTCTTTGACGCAGTAAATCTATGATTTCTTTTTTACCTGATGTAAATCCACCTGACGCTCCGCCTAATGCCTTACCTAATGTCCCAGTAATAATATCAACACGATCTAAAACATTGCAATATTCGCAAGTACCTTTTCCGCTCTTTCCAACAAAACCAAGAGCATGGCTATCATCAACCATGACAAGCGCATTATACTCGTCAGCAAGGTCGCATATCGCTGATAAATTAGCAATTATTCCATCCATAGAGAATACACCGTCTGTTGCAATAAGCTTAATTCTAGCACCATTCGCAGAAGCTTCTTCCAGTTTTTCTCTTAAGTCCTGAATATCATTATTCTTATATCGATACCTCTTCGCTTTGCAAAGACGAACTCCATCAATTATACTAGCATGATTTAACTCATCGCTAATAACTGCATCCTCAGCAGTCAAAATTGTTTCAAACAGTCCACCATTTGCATCAAAACAAGATGAATACAAAATAGTGTCATCTGCACAAAGAAAATTAGATATTCTAGATTCAAGTTCCTTGTGTATATCCTGCGTACCACAAATAAACCTAACAGAAGCCATTCCAAATCCTTTTTCGTCATAAGTTTTTTTCGCAGCCTCAATAAGACGCTCATCGTCTGCTAGTCCTAAGTAATTATTGGCGCACATATTCAACACTTCTCTGCCATCCGAAAGGGTAACTCTCACGCCTTGTTTAGAAACAATTTGCGTTTCACCTTTTAAAAGACCTGCTGATTTAATCGACTCTAACTCTTTTGCATAAATTTCTAGTATTTCCTTTTTATTGCTCATAAAATGTCCTTTCTCAAATTCTAATTTATTCTCCACAAACAAAAGTTATTCTACCATGTCCCAATCCAAAATGACTTTTCCAGAGTTTCCTTGTTCCATAACATCAAAACCTTTTTGGAAATCTTTTATATTAAATCGATGCGTAATAACTCCTGATACATCTAGTCCACTTTGCAACATGGTATCCATTTTATACCATGTTTCCCACATTTCACGCCCATAAATTCCTTTTATTGTGAGTCCATTAAAAATAATTTTTTCCCAGTTCACACGTGCATCAGATTTAAGCAACCCAAGCACAGCTATTTTTCCTCCGTGCTTCATAGTATCAATCATGTTACCAAAACCGCTTTCATTTCCCGACATCTCCAGTCCAACGTCAAAGCCCTCTTTCATACCAAGTTCATCCATAGACTCTTTAAGCGTTTGCTTTAAAACATTTACTGTTTTAGTTGCTCCCATCTTTTTTGCAAGTTCTAATCTATAGTCATTTACATCTGTGATAACGACATGTCGTGCACCAATATGCTTGCTTATAGCAACTGCCATTAATCCTATAGGTCCAGCACCTGTAATGAGAACATCCTCACCAATCATATTGAATGAAAGTGTGGTATGCACTCCGTTTCCAAGTGGGTCAAAACAAGAATACAATTCATCGCTAATCATAGGAGAGCATTTCCATACGTTTTTTGCAGGAATTACAAGATACTGAGCAAAAGCTCCGTCTCTGTTCACCCCTACTCCATGTGTGTCTTTACACAAGTGAGGAAGTCCTGCAAGGCAGTTTCTGCACTTTCCACAAACAATATGCCCTTCGCCCGACACGCGTTCTCCAATTGCAAAGCCTTCAACATTCTCACCGACCTCAACAATCTCACCGACATATTCATGTCCTGCAACCATGCCTACAGGTATTGTTTTTTCTGCCCATTCATTCCAATGATAAATGTGTAAATCCGTACCACAAATAGCAGTCTTCTTAATCTTAATTTTTACATCGTTTTTCCCTGTTGTAGGTATCTCTACTTCTTTAAGCCACAGTCCCTTTTCAGGTTTCTCCTTAACTAATGCCCACATAGTTCGTTTTGATTCCATTTTTGTACAATCCTCCCTTTCAATCACCATACTAATCGCTCTAAGTGTATAGCATAAAACTATTTTCCTTACACATAGTATACTACAAATTCGTAAAAAAGCAACAGGAAAATCACCAAGATAATATTCCAAAACAGAAATATAATAATTCTTAAAAAAAATGTTAATTTCACACTCTCTAAAATCACAATTAAAGTTGAAAACACAATTCATTTGTGGTAAAATGTATTAAGAAATTTTACGCCGAAAGTTAAAAATGTTAATTTTACATATAAGAAAATTTTTTTAGGAGATTTGAATGATGAAATTAAAAAATGAATTAGACCTATTATCACTTCCTGAATTTATTTCAAGGGAGCATGCATTAAAAATGCTAAAAACCGAATTATTTGGAAACCTAACCGATTTGCCTAAAATAATTAATCATGAAATTTTATTCAAAAAAAATGATTATATAAGCAATGTGGTATGGGAGAAAATTTGCCTTACAGTACGTGGAAAAAAGGGAGACTATAAATTTTCAATCGATATTGCTTATCCCAAAAACGCAAAAAAACTTACAACTTTTTTGCATATCTCTTTTATTACTTTTGAAGATAGTGAAAAAGAAATCATTGAAACTGTGACAAATAAAAATGCAATTTTTGTTAATGTATATTATAAAAGCATAACAGAAGATAACAACGATTTTAACTCGGGGATTTGCAGTATTTTGGACGTAGATTTCAGTGCAAATGACAGACCTGGAAAAATTAGCATATGGGCTAACACTTTAATTGCAATTATAGATTTGATATCAACTTTTGAGATAGTTGATTGCAACAAAATATGTGTTGTGGGTCACTCAAGACTGGGCAAAACTGCATTGTGGGCAGGCGCACTAGACGAAAGAATTTATATGACTGTATCAAACAATTCAGGTGCTAGCGGAGCGGCACTTGCACGGAAAAACACAGGTGAGAAAATCTCTGATATTACAAGAAAATTTCCGTTTTGGTTTGCAAATAACTATAAAAAATACTCTGATAACGAGGAAGCAATGCCGTTTGATCAACACTTTTTACTTTCTCTTGTTGCGCCTCGAATTTTATATGTATCTAGCGCTAGTTTAGACAAATGGGCATGTCCCAAAAATGAATTTTTATGCACTTTAAAAGCGAGTGAAACATATGCAAAGCATGGCTTGCCTAAGTTAACGTGGGAAGGAGAGTTCCCACACAGTCCTTTTGAATGTAATAGCAAAAACATTGGATATCACATGCGTGAGGGTATACATAACCTTACAAAATATGACTGGGAGAAATTCGTCAATTTTGTTTTATAAAGCAAAACCTAAAACAAAAAATCCCCTGATTTATCAGAGGAAAATTATGCGATTACTAAATAATATGCTCGTAATTGTCAAAGAATAAATACTTACAAGTCAAAAAAATTTTAACTACAAGAAAGAAATATAAACAATGAAAAATAGAATTAAAATAGATGAAAACAAATGTATAGGTTGCGGAATTTGTGCAAAAACATGCCGACAAAGTGCAATTGAAATGATTGATGGAAAAGCGAGAGTTACTCGAGACGATTATTGCGACGGAATTGGTAACTGCTTACCCGTTTGCCCTGTTAACGCAATTAGTTTTTCGAAAAACAGTGACTCTACTGACATTAATAAAAATGAAAACGAGTTATTAAATAAACCTGAAGTAAAGATTTCATCACACAAATGTCAAGGAAGTAATTCGAAAGAGATATTGCGTGAAAGTGTGCCTACTTCAAACTATACAGCTACTTCTTCTCTTAGGCAATGGCCTGTGCAAATTAAATTAGTTCCAGTAAATGCCCCTTATTTTAATGGTGCGCACTTGCTAATTGCAGCAGATTGCGCAGCTTATGCATATGCTAATTTTCATCAAGAATTTATGAGGAATAAAATCACATTAATAGGCTGCCCAAAGCTTGACTCAGGTGATTACACTGAAAAGTTATCAGAGATAATATCAAAAAACAATATAAAGAGTGTTACTGCGATACGCATGGAAGTGCCATGTTGTGGCGGAATTGAAAATGCTACCGTAAATGCACTGAAAGCTAGTGGAAAATTCATTCCTTGGAATGTTTACACTATATCTACAAGTGGAATTATTCTGGAAAACTAAACACTACAATTATAATAAAAACTTTGATACAAGAAGCTCCAATATACCCTTTGCTTTGCGAAAGAATTCCGTATATGTGATTTGCAGCTTGCCGAGCTTGCTTTTGTGCTTGTTCGGTAACTTGTAAATCAAAGGGCTTTTTGGTAAGAGCGTTATTAACTTGTGCAACCTCACCAACAGCATAAATATTATCGTCAGTTAAAGTTTGCCAGTTTGCGTTTACTCTAATATGTCCGTCTTCTGATAACTCTATGTCCGCCATTTCTGCAAGCTGTGTATTAGGTTTTGTTCCAACCGCCATAACAATAATATCGCTTAGGATAGCAGTACCACCTTCTAAAACAATTTCGTTATCGTGACACTTAACTACTTTTTTATCAAGAAATAAATTAATACCATTATCATGCATTTCTTTATGAAAAATTTGGACTATATCATAATCAAAAGAAGGTAACAATTGAGACGCTTCATCAATTATGTTTACTTCAAATTTATCTTCTTTTAGTTTTTTTGCAACTTCAACCCCAATAAATCCTCAACCAATAACTGTGATTTTTCTTGCACTTCTTACTTTGTCAGTTAACTCATCTAACTTCGCAATATCTCCACTATTTTTTATAGCAATGATATTAGCATTTTCGGTGCATACTAACTCAGGAATAACAGCTGTCGTCCCCTGAGCTAATATCAGTTTGTCGTATGTTTCGTTGTACTCAAGCCCATTCGCTTGTTTGAGCTTAACAGATTTATTCTTGCGATTAATTTCTACAACTCCATTTTTATGGTTCGCGGAAAAATCTTCAAGGCAAATGATTTCCGCAAACTCATCTAACCTTCTTAATCTTGCTGCAACAGCAGCTCCACCGTTTTCTTGTCCTATAATAATATGTTTCATTTTAATGACCATTCTTTCTTGATAAACCGCAAGATTTTGAGCGATTTTTACATTGCGAGCAATCTCGCATTTATTAAAATTTAATTCGTAAGACACAAAACTTTCCGTTTAAATTTAATTTCTAACTAATTCACCAGAAACTAAAAAGTAGTAGTTTTTATGGCTATTCTCCAATAACAAAAAATGCTATAATGTTTATTGTAAATGAAAAATATTTTTTATTCCTGCAGTTTATAAAAGCAAAGTCAAAAATCTATTTACTTTATTAACTAAAAGCTATATAATATAGTCAACCCAATACAAAACCCAAACAGACCAGCAGGTGAAAATCCGTTTAACTGCGTTGTCGTCAGTCGCAATAGAGCAACTATTACTCCCTCCTCCGCCTTGTTAAACAAAATTTTACCTTTGCTGTCTTTGTACGTTTTTTGTATTGGTTCGACTATAATTTAAACATAAAAAAATGCTATCTAGCAATTGCGGAGGGGTAATATGCATTATAAAGATTGTTATTATAAATTAGAAAACAACCAACTAAGTATTGGAAACGATAAAATTGTGCGAGAATACTTGATACTTGATAATGGCTTATTTCCTATATCGGTAAAAGATGTAGAAAAAGATTACATTTGGAGCTTCAAAGACAAACTCAGCACAGTTTCTACTTTCGTGAGTCTAAAGAATTTTGAATTAAGTTATACAGCTTCAACTAACAACAGCCTATCTAATGAGTTTTTTAAGGTAACTCTTCAGGCTAAAGAAAATAACTTAACACAAAGTTTTGTTTGGGAAATATTTCCAAGCAGTCCATTAATCAGCTTCTACTACTTACTAGACAGTAAAGAAGACTACACTCTCAATACCACTAAGGAAAATTTGATTAACTCACCGACAGGAGTTGAACTCTCCGAAAACTCAACAAAATCTAGCTCACAATTAGATGTTATCGACTGCATACCCCTAGATAGAAAACACTATAAAATAACTACTATCAAATTAAATGACAAAACAGACGGAAACAACGAACTTGTGTCAGAAACAGAACAAAGCTATTATAATCGTACTCATTATTCTGAAACAGGTAACATGTTTATAGCAGATGACTATATTAGCAATAACGCAATACTTATTGTAAAAGAAGCTCCCACACATTCATCTTCATTAGCTCACACCTCTGATTTTGTAATAGACAGTGATTGCGGAATACGTACAGTTGGAAGCGGTATAGAAAGTTTTTCTTCGACTGTAAAAAGCTATGGAACTACTGTATGCGTGGGTAGCAAGGACAACTTGATTGATTTATATAAACAACACTATAAAAATGTTTGGCTAGAAAGAAAACCACTAATTATATCAAATACTTGGGGAGATAGAAACCAAGACGCTGCTGTAAACGAGAGTTTTATGCTTAAAGAGATAGATTGTGCAGCTAGGCTGGGAATTGACAGCGTGATGATTGACGACGGCTGGCAAAGTGGAATTACTGCAAACTCAAAACTGAAAAGTGGAGGAGTTTGGGAAGGATATTACTCTGAAAGCGAAGATTTTTGGAGTGTGAACTATAATAAATTCCCTAACGGTTTATCTCCTTTAGTTGAATCAGCAAATAAAAAGGGTATAACTTTATCTCTTTGGTTTTCTCCTGACTCTTCCTCTGATTTTAAAAACTGGGAGAAAGATGTAAACACACTTGTCAACTTACATAAAAGATACAATGTTAGCTATTTTAAATTAGACGGTGTTAAAATCAGAAACAAAGTTTCTGAAACAAGATATTTAATGTTAATGGAGAAAGTATATGAACAAACTTTCGGTAAAGTCGAATTAATTCAGGATATAACCGCTGAGGATAGATTAGGATATTTATATCAAAAACAATTTGGAATTTTATTTATAGAGAACAGATACACCGATTTTGTTAACTATTTTCCACATCACACTCTAAAAAATATTTGGAGTTTAGCAAAGTATTTTCCAACAACTAAAATGCACATGGAAGTTTTAAACAATACTAGAAACACTCAATTGTATGGAGATGATATACTAGCTCCGAAAAATTACGATATAGACTATTTATTCGCTTCTGTAATGATTTCAAATCCGCTTATATGGATGGAAATGCAACATTTGCCAAATAACGAAATGGTTGCACTTCAAAAAATAATCTCTGTATTTAAAGAGTGCCGAGATGATTTTAGCAGTGCTGAAATTTCTCCTATTGGACAAAAACCTGACGGAGTATCTTTTTCTGGTTTCGATATTAAAACAAGCAATAACAGTGGATATTTACTTTTGTTTAGAGAGTTTAGCAAGCAAGAAACTTTTACTTTCGATGTAAAAGGAGTTAATGAAAAAACTCAATTTAAAAGCTTGATTACAAATGACGAAAGAATTAAACTTACTTGTTTTGAACACGGAAAGCTTAAAGCAAGTTTTGGCAAACAAGCAGCTTACACCCTAGTAAAATATTATATTTAATCGAAATTTATCCTGTTTTATGTCTACCAAAAAGCATTTTGATATTTTGATGTTTTCCAAAAACTACTATTATATCGTTTTCATGTAATGTGTCTTCACCATTGATAATGCTTTTTGTCTCTCCCTCTCTTTTTATGAGAATTAGCTGGATTTTATGAAATTCTTTAAGTTTAGAATCTTTAAGTTTAACATCTTTTAATTGATTAGGTAAATTTACAAGATTAATCTCTGCCATTACACTTTCGCCATATATGTCAAGCAAAACTATTGAATTAGAATTTTTACCGAACATTATTTTCTTACCAACTTTTTCAATTCCTAAGTCAATGAATTTTTTTACAGTTTTAGAGCGATTAACCATCAAAAAAAGACCGATGAAACATCCTAAAATTATTGTAGAAGCCCACATATCTCTAATTTCAGAATTGCTCAAGGATAAAAAAATATTGACAACACAAGACATAATGATTACAGTGAATAAATATCCGAAAATTATTGTTAATTTTGCAATTTTTCGCCTCACTTTTGAGGCAGTTATAGCTTCACTGTCACCCGTTGTAAACCCGCTGTTAGTGAGCATAGATATAACTTGAAAATGTGCTTTGTCATATGTAAGTCCTGTCAATCTAAAAAGAATAGTGAAAATTTCTATAATCAATAAATAAATCAAAGCAAATACGGAAAATAACATTAGCGCACCTGTAATATTCATAAAATTACCAACCTTTCATAATTCAATATATTTCTTTGAAACAATTAAACACAAATCATCATATTAATATTATATCTAAAAACTACTTTTATTTCAAGCGTTAATTAATATAATATTTTTACATATATGGATTTTTTTATGTGCAATGCACTAAATCGACCACTAAACTCTTTCGGATTTAGTGGTCGATTTTATGATTTTTAATCTATATGTGTTTATGAAACTTACATTTTAAATTTTGATAAGAAAAGCATAAATATCTTACCAAAATCTAGTGCATCTAAGTCATTTTTTGCAACAATAGGCAATTCGTTTTTAAGCTCGCTTTCTACATATATCTTCACTTTTCCCAATTGTTGACCTTTTTCAATTGGAGCTGTTATTTCCTCATCAATCTCCACAACGCTAGTTATCATAGATTTTTTTGCTGATGAAACTAGTATTTCAAAGTCTCCGACAACCTCCACTTCAACGCTGTCCTCCATTCCATTAGCAACAAGAACTGATTGTGGAACTTCAAATTCAGGAGTAGTAAGTGACCAATTTGCAAAACCATAATCTAGTAATGCCTTTGCATCGTTAAATCTAGTGTTAGTATCTGGCGAGCCGAGAACCACTGCTATAAGTGTCATTCCGTCACGTTCTGCAGTTGCAGAAATACAGCTCCCTGCTTGACTGGTTGTTCCAGTTTTAAGCCCTGTAATTCCGTTATATGTTTTAACCAGTTTATTTGTGTTGACAAGCTGTGTCTGACCATTTCTTACATAATCAATCCACATTAATGAATACTCAAAAATTTTGTCATATTTCAGCAATTCACGGCTCATAATCGCAACATCTCTTGCAGTGCTCACATGACCTTCTTCGTCAAGTCCATTACAATTCATAAACACTGTATTCGTCATTCCAAGCTCTTTTGCTCGGGTATTCATCAGCTGAATAAAAGCCTCTTCGCTGCCCGAAATTGCCTCTCCTAAAACGACCGAGGCATCATTCGCACTGGCAACAACCACAGATTTTAGCAAATCATCAACGCTCATCGTTTCGCCCTCTTCAAGCCAAATATCAGAGCCTCCCATAGATGCAGCCCTGGCACTAGTCGTCAAAATCTCGTCTAGTTCAATGTCTCCTCTTCCTATCGCCTCCATAGTCAAAAGCAGTGTCATTACTTTTGTGACAGAAGCAATAGGCCTTTGTAAATCCGCCTCTTTTTCAAAAAGCACCAACCCAGTATCCCCCTCCATCAAAAGGACTGAAGGCGACGACACATTAACAGTATTTGCTTGTGTTTGAATTTGAGGAAGAAAACTGAAACTAACTGCAAAAAGCAAAATAACAATAATAAATTTTTTTAGCATATCTATTAACACTCCGTTCGCTCATATGTTAATAAATATGCTAATTATTTTGTATTATTCTTAAACACCTAGTTTTTTTTCATTAATTTTGCAAATTCTGCCCTGTCAATTTCGTGCATTACATTTTCATTCCTGAAAAGCTTCATCACTCTTTGAGAAAAAGCGTTGTTATACTCATCATTTTCAACAACCTTTTCCGCTTTTTTAGGATTTTCTTTATTTGCCCTCGCAGAAACCGACAACATATATAATTCACTGTCGTTGTCCATTAAATATTGATGGTCAGA
>CAYJBU010000071.1:0-12953 GCA_964368155.1 uncultured Eubacteriales bacterium
ACAGTAGAAAATGACAAGTGCTATAAAACACTTTATTACCGAACTAAGTGTGTATATTTCTATTCAATTTTATTAAATATGATAATTTATTTTCGTGCAACCACAGTTAATCTCTGAGTTTTTTGAGTTGGCAAATCAAAACTCAAATTATCAAAATATTCTACACTTTCAAATCCTGCTTTAGTTAACATTTCGGAAAGCTCATTAATATCACAGCTTATCTCGCTGAAATTCTCACTGCTCCTATAATAACTTTCGCCTTGTTTTTCAAAAAAATCTAACGAAATATCTACCTTGTTAAATTTCTCACTATAAGAATTTTGCCAAACACAAAACACCTCGTCAGTCTCATAAACAAATGAATTATTGTTCAAAATTTCTTTATGTTTATACGGTGTATTGAAATCAAAAATAAAATAACAATCCTTTTCAAGAAAAAGAGATACTCTATCAAACACTATTTGCATAGTCTCAAAATCCTTAACATGATTTATACTATCGAGCGAACAAATCACTGTTTGAACTGTCCCATACAAATCTAATTTTTCCATTTTTTGGCACAAAAATAGTATATCCGCATCGTCATCATATGCTTTCTCCATTGCAATCGACAACATTGCATGGGAACTATCCACACCATAAATATCCAAACCTCTCTTATGAAGCTCGAGAGTCAAACTACCTGTACCACAAGCTAAATCAAGAGTAATACCGGCATCGTGATTTAATCTTTTAATAAGTTTTAAAAGATAATCCGCCCTGCCGGTATAATTTGCATTTTTCATAAGCGAGTCGTAATACTTTGCAAAAACGTCATAGTTACTCATCTTTATCCGCCCTGTCAAGAACAAGCTCATATCCACCGCACCCATAACTTAACGAGCGATTTACTCTGCTTATAGTAGCTGTCGATGCACCTGTTTTCAAGACAATTTCATTGTAAACTTTTTTTTCACACAACATTTTAGCAACTGCCAAACGCTGTGACATTGCTTTTAACTCTGGAACTGTGCATAAGTCCTCAAAAAACTTATAGCACTCATCTCTGTTTTCAAGTTTTAAAATTAGGTCAAAAAGAAATTCAATATTAGGTTCATGTAGTTTATCGTTCATATTTGCACCTCACAAAATACAATTCATCATTTTAACATTTTACCACATAAAAGTGAAAAAGTAAATACAATAAAATAAATTAAGTGCCACTTTGTACAATTTTTTCTATGATTTCTTTCAATTCATCAACACCATCACCTTTTGATGAAGAAAAAAACATAAAATCAATCTCGTGTTCATCTAAAAGTTCGTGAAACATCTTTTCTTGTTTTGCAAGTTCAGTTTTATTAAGTTTATCTTTCTTAGTGCAGACCACCATGAAAGGTATGTCACTTTCAATCATGAAATTAATCATGTCAAAATCGTCCCCAGTAGGTTTATGCCTGCTGTCAAGAATTTGAATAACCAATTTAATGTTTCGACCACTAGCAAAATAGCCCTCGACTAACTTTGCCCAACGCTCTTTTTCAGCATGTGAAACTCTTGCGTATCCATACCCCGGTAAATCTATAAATCTACATTCATTTAGTTTATACGAATTGACTGTAGCAGTTTTACCCGGAGTGGCACTCACTCTAGCAAGTGCCTTTCGGTTTAAAATTTTGTTAATCAAAGAAGATTTTCCTACGTTTGATTTACCAGAGAAAACTATTTCAGGCAAGTCGGAAATAGGCAA
Organism: uncultured Eubacteriales bacterium; assembly: GCA_964368155.1. Classification (GTDB taxonomy): domain Bacteria; phylum Bacillota; class Clostridia; order Oscillospirales; family Acutalibacteraceae; genus SIG603. The sequence continues at coordinate 1,730 of CAYJBU010000071.1, forward strand.
CTGGTCTTTTCTTCCTGCTGCAAATTCAAATTCTGCAATATTATAATTCATTATCCACCTTTTTCGTTTCGCAAGGAACTAATGGTTTTGCCATGCTCCACTCCAACGCAGTATCCACGCGTTTTAGAGCAACAAAATTCACATTCTTTTTTACGACTTCGTCAACTTCTTCCAAGTTTGGAGTATTCTCATTTGGAATTAAAACTGTGTCTATACCATTTTTGTAGGCAGCCATAGCCTTTTCTTTCAATCCACCAATTGCCAGCACTCGTCCTTGCAATGTAATTTCACCTGTCATTGCAACATTGTGTTTAACAGGAGTCTCGGTCAACGCAGAAGTGATTGCAACTGCCATTGCTACACCAGCAGAAGGTCCGTCTTTTGGAATTGCCCCCTCAGGTGCATGAATGTGTATATCCTTTTCCTTATAAAAACTAGGACTTACCCCAATTTTATGTGCCATAGTTCTAATACAAGTTATCGCTGCAGAAGCAGATTCTTTCATCACTTCACCTAAAGAACCAGTCAGTTGGATTTTTCCTGTGCCTTCCATAACCGCAACTTCAATTGGAAGCAACTCACCACCAACACTCGTCCATGCCAAGCCGTTAACCAGTCCGATTTCGTCTGATTTCCCAGCCTTATCTTTGTTGAATTTTGGTGCTCCAAGATATTCTTCTAAATCTGTATTCTTCAAATTAATCTCAACAAAATCCTCCTGCGAAACAATGCTTCGTGCAATTTTTCTACAAATTTGAGCTATTTGTCTTTCAAGAGTTCTAACTCCAGCCTCTTTCGTATAATTCTCAATTATACTGCTGATTGTATTTTTATTCATTTTAAGCTGTGTTTTTAACACGCCATGCGCTTTCATTTGCTTAGGCAATAAATACTTAGTAGCAATTTTAATCTTTTCTTCTGATGTGTAGCTACCTAAAGTAATAACATCCATTCTATCATATAAAGGAGAAGGAATATATGATGGATTATTTGCTGTTGTAATGAACAATACTTGGCTTAAATCAAACGGTAAATCTATATAGTGATCATGGAAAGCTTTATTTTGTTCAGGATCTAACACCTCCAACAACGAAGACGATGGATCTCCTTTAAAACTCTTGCCAAGCTTATCAATTTCATCAAGCAATATCACAGGATTTTTTGTTCCCGCTTGTTTCATTGCTGCCATAATCCTACCCATCATAGAGGCAACATAAGTTTTTCTGTGCCCCATAATATCAGCAACATCTTGAATTCCACCAAGTGAAACTCTTACATATTTTCTGCCCATAGCATTTGCAATAGATTTTGCAATCGACGTTTTACCTACGCCCGGAGGGCCTACAAGGCAAATTATCTGTGCGTTTGGATTTTCGCCTCTTAATTTACGCACTGCCATAAGCTCCAAAAATCTCTCTTTGACCTTTTCCATGCCATAGTGGTCTTTATCTAAGGATTTTTGAGCCTTAGAAATATCAGTTTTTTCTTTGCTAAAAGTATTCCACGGCAAGGAAATACAAGTTTCTAAATATGCTCTTAGAACTCCAGTTTCCTGAGAACCTGAAGGCATTCTTTGAAGTCTGTCGCACTCGCTTATCAGTTTCTTTTGGACATCTTCTTCCAGTCCAAGTGCATATATTTTTTCACGAAATTCATCAGCTTCATCAAGGGGACTTGAATCTTCTCCTAATTCGCTTGCAATAACTTTCATCTGTTCACGAAGTAGGTATTCTCTGTGATTTTCCTCCATTTGCATATGTGCTTTTCTGCTGATTTCATTTTCAACTTTAAGTATTTTTTTCTCTTCAAGCAAAATATCACTGAGTTTTTCAAGGCGTTTAATTGGGTTTAACTCCTCTAAAATCAATTGTTTTTGCTCATAATATAAAGCTAAGTTTGCAGCCATAAAATCTGCGAGAATTCCACAGTTTTTCTCTTTTAGTGCACCGATTAAAATATCAGTAGGAACATTTTTAAACCATTTAATGTAATCTTCAAATCTTTCAAGTGCAACCCTCAAAGTAGCCTCTGTTCTTGGGCTTTGTTTATATTGTAAAATTTCGCAAGGTTGAACTTCTGCAATAAGATAAGGTTCCTCCTCCAAAATTTCGTTCACAAGCGCTCTCTCTTTGCCTTCGATATGAACTTTCATCATACCATTTGGAGTATTTACCACTTGTTTGATATGTGCTATTGTTCCCATTTTGTATATGTCATCACCAATCGGCTCTGCCTCAGACAAATCGATTTGTGTGGACAATAATATATGCCTATCCTGTTCTAGTGCGGCCTTTATCGCTAAGACAGATTTATTTCTTGCAACGTCAATTTGCACTAACATTCCGGGAAAAACAACTAAACCTCTCATCGCTAAAACAGGTAATACTTTTCTATTATAAATAATTTCGCTCATATTCTGTATTTAATTAGCAAGCTAATTAAACTGCACCACCTTTCTGTGTGGATTAAAATGTAGTAAATGATGAATAATAAACGCCTTAAGAAAACTAAACCGGAAAAAGGTTACAGTCCCGCCTTTATTATTCATCATCATTGATGCTATCTTCTTGTTTTTCTTGGCAATCTTGTAGCCATTTGTATCGCAGTAGGTTCTCTATCCTCATTTTTAACTATAATAGGATCTTCATTTTCCTCTATTGCTTTAGCAGTTATAACTACTTTTTCAATGGTGTGATCACTTGGAATTTCAAACATTAAATCGTTAAGATATTCTTCTAATATCGAGCGAAGACCTCTTGCACCTGTTTTTCTTTCAAGTGTTTTCTTCGCAATTGCTTTTAAAGCCTCAGGCTCAAAATCTAGTTTAACAGTGTCTAAGCCAAACAACTTTTTATATTGTCTAATTAAACTGTTTTTAGGTTTTGACAAAATGCTCACCAAGGCATCCTCGTCTAAATTTTCCAGCGCTGTTATCACGGGCATTCTGCCCACCAATTCTGGAATCAACCCAAATTTAACCAAATCATGTGGTGTAACTTCTTTTAAAAGGTTTTTCTTTTTTGCTTCAATGCTCTCGTTCACAGAACCAGTAAAACCAAGAACTAAGGAAGCAGAACGTTTTTCGATTATTTTCTCTAATCCATCAAATGCGCCTCCGCAAATAAACAATATGTGCGAAGTATCAATCATCAAATTATCTTGTTGCGGATGTTTTCTTCCGCCTCTTGCAGGAACACTAGCTTGAGTTCCTTCAAGAATTTTCAATAAGGCCTGCTGAACTCCCTCTCCACTTACATCTCTTGTAATTGAAGTGTTCTCAGATTTTCTTGAAATTTTATCAATTTCATCGACATAAATAATGCCTCTCTCTGCTCTATCAATGTCATAGTCGGCAGATTGTATCAATCTCAAAAGAATATTTTCAACGTCGTCTCCAACATACCCAGCTTCGGTAAGAGTAGTCGCATCTGCAATAGCAAAAGGAACATCTAAAATCTTAGCTAAAGTTTGGGCTAAATAGGTTTTACCTACTCCTGTGCTACCTACCATCAAAACATTACTTTTCCCTAGTTCGACTTCATCTTGGTCGCCAAAAAGCACACGTTTATAATGATTATAAACTGCAACTGCAAGGGCTTTTTTCGCCTTTTCTTGCCCAATTACATACTCATCTAATTTTTCTTTAATCTCATGAGGCTTCAACAATAATTTATAGTCTGAACTATCCCCGAAATTATCATCAGTTAAATTGACTTGCTCATACTCCGCCTCACTAACCATAGCAGAAGATTTTGCTTTTTTAGCAGGTTTGTTAGAATTTTTTTTGTGTGATGAACCCCAACCCAATTGTTCCTTTTCGAGAACTTCAAGACACAACCCAACACAGGAATCACAGATGCAAGCAGAATTCCCTTGCACCATTCCATTAGACATTGATTGCGGTGCACCACAAAATGAACAACTTAATTCTTCATCGTTTCTCTTTGACATATTTCTCCTCTTATCGTCTCTCGATAACCTTATCTATTAATCCATATTCCATAGCTTCTTTAGCAGTCATGAAATTATCGCGCTCTGTATCCTCAGCGATTTTTTCATAAGTTTGCCCTGTTCTTTCAGCCATGATAGTATTTAAATTCTTTTTCATTGCAAGAATTCTTTCAGCTTGAATTTGAATATCGGTAGCTTGACCTCTAGCACCACCACTAGGTTGGTGAATCATAACCTCGCTGTTTGGCAACGCAAAACGCTTACCTTTTGTCCCAGCAGATAGTAAAAACGCACCCATGCTTGCAGCCATACCAATACAAATTGTCGAAACATCACATTTTATATATTGCATTGTGTCATAAATTGCCAACCCTGAAGTGATAGAGCCTCCCGGACTGTTAATGTAAAGACAAATATCTTTATCGGGGTCTTGCCCTTCTAAATACAATAGCTGAGCGACAATTAAACCCGCAGTAACATCGTTAACTTCTTCATTTAGCATAACAATTCTGTCGTTTAATAATCTTGAAAAAATATCATAGGATCTCTCACCACGACTTGTTTGCTCTACAACGTATGGTACTAAACTCATATCAATAACCATCCTCTCTTGGTATGAAAAATTTAATGCAAATGTCCTTAGCCCAAGTAACAATAAAGTATAAATGCGTCAAGGACATTGCCTTACTAATTAAAATATATAATAAATTCAAATTATTATGTTCAAATCAAGCGAAATATTAGTTAATAACTGCATTTTCACGAATTAACTCAATAGCTTTTTGATTTTGTACATCAAGTTTTAAATCATCAGGATTTACATAGCCTTTAACTTGCTCAACAGGCATTTTGTACATCTCTGCAAGTTTGTCAAACTCTGCATTTAAATCTTCTTCGCTAGCAGAAATTCCTTCAAGCTCAACTATTTTCTCTAATGCTAGTCTGATTTTAACATTTTTCTCTGATTGTCCTTTGAATTGTTCACGCATGCTCTCTTGTGTTTGACCTGTATACTTCATGTAAGTTTCCATGTTCAAACCTTGTGATTGTAGACGATAAGCAAAAGCATTAATGCTCTCGTTAATCTCATTTTCAATCATTTCTTGAGGGATAACTGCTTCAACTTTTTCTGCAACCGCATCAATCAATTGATTTTCAACAGCAGCTTTTGCCTCGTCAACTTTGCATTTTGAAAGTTTTTCTTTCAAATCAGCTTTGTATTCGTCGATGGTATCAAATTCACTTACATCTTTAGCAAAATCGTCATCAATTTCAGGAAGTTCTTTTGTTTTGATTTCATTAACTTTAACTTTGAAAACTGCTGGTTTGCCTTTTAAATCCTCTGAGTGATACTCTTCTGGGAATGAAACATTAACATCGAATTCGTCTCCAACATTTTTGCCAACGATTTGCTCTTCAAACCCTGGAATAAATTGTCCTGATCCTAGAACTAACTCATGGTTTTCGCCTTTGCCGCCATCAAAAGCAACATCGTCAACAAAGCCTTCAAAATCGATAACTGTTGTGTCGCCATTTTCAGCTGCTCTGTCCTCAACTGTGATAACTCTTGAGTTTCTCTCTCTTAATCTGTTGATTTCAGCGTCCATATCTTCGTCAGAAACTTCTTCTGATGGTTTTGTCACTTCAATACCTTTGTATCCATCAATGGAAACTTCAGGTTTTGTCACTACTTCAAGGCTGAATAGCAAGCCTTTTTCTTTACTAGCTTCTTTGATGTCAAGTTGTCCTACACTAATAACTTTTAATTCGCTAGCGTCAATTGCAGCCATAACAGTCGGTCTGTAAAGCTCGTCAATCGCTGCTTCATAAAACACGTTTTGACCATAGATTTTCTCGATGAAAGCTCTTGGCGCTTTACCTTTTCTAAATCCTTGGATTGTCATTTTTTTGCCTTCTTTTTTGAAAGCATTGTTTACCGCAATTTCAAAATCCTCTGCAGGAACTTCTACCTCTAAGCTGTATTTGTTGATTTCCACATTGTTTGTTGATAATAAATTCATTTTATAATTCCTTTCGGTCCCAAAATTGTGCCAATTTAGCAAAACGGACACATTCAAAATATTATAACACGCAGTTCGTGTTTTTTCCAGTGTTTTTTATAAAATTCACATTTTTTTCATTTAGTAACTAATAATGGCATAAATTTCAAGAAATCACACGCAATAAGTCGCAAATTCACCCCTCTAAAATCCCCCAAAACCACTTTTTTTGTTGCATAACTGCCATGAATATGGCCATAATAACAGTCTTTTATACCATTGTCTTTAAGCACTTCAAAAATATCTTCACTTACAAAATTATCATATGCCGGAGGATAATGCAAAAAGACTACAGGAATTTTATCTAGTTTTTTAGCTTCTGTTATTGATGACTTCAGTCTACCGACCTCTCTTGCCATGATTTTCATATCTTCGTTGGTTTCGCTGTTATACATCCAACCTCTTGTTCCGCAAACAGCAAAATCACCTACTATCTTAGCATTGTTATGGATGATATCAATATCGTAAAATCCGTTTTCATGCAAAAAGTCGTCAATTTTTTTCTTTGTTGCCCACCAATAGTCATGATTACCTTTTAAAATTAATTTTTTCCCTGGCAAATTGTGAATAAATCTAAAATCTTCTAAACTCTCTTTAAAGTTCATTCCCCAAGAAACATCACCTGCAATCACAACAGTGTCTTCCTCTTTAACGATTTTTTTCCAGTTTTCTTCAATTTTAACAGTATAACCTTCCCAGCCCGGAAACACATCCATAGGTTTTGATGATCCTAATGATAAATGCAAATCAGCTATTGCAAAAAGAGCCATTAACCCACTCCTAATGATTTTATTACAAAGTTTACAATTGTATCTTTATTCACTTTGTTGTCGAACCTACTTCGCTTAAACTGCAACTCGCTTATCTGTTTTGGAATATTAAGTCCGCTCAAAGATTTAAGTTTTTCAAGCATTTCAAACTCATCTTCAGGAATTTCATCACTAAGCGACTTTAATACATCAGGCGCAAATTTATATGGACTTGCAGTAGAGACAATCACTGTTTCAGTAGTGTCTTGTGTTTGATTTATATAATCCTCATACACCTTCACCGCAACCGCAGTATGCGTGTCACAAAGATATCCGTTTTTATCAAAAAGTTTTGAAATTGTTTCCCCAGTTTCTTTGTCGTCACATGAACCGCCATAGAATAAATCCTTAACCACTCTTGCAGTTTCAGCATCAACACTATAGCATCCATTTGAGTTTAAAGCATTCATCCAGTCACTTAGTTTTTCGCTGTCATTTCCACAAAGATGATACAACAATCTCTCCAAATTGCTTGACACCAAAATGTCCATAGACGGTGAAATTGTGGTGTAAAATGATCTATCTTTATTGTAAGTTCCCGAATTAATAAAATCAGTTAATACATTGTTTGAATTAGACGCGCAAATTAGCTTGTTTATGGGCAAACCCATCTCTTTTGCGTAATGTGCTGCAAGAATATTCCCAAAGTTTCCTGTAGGGACTACAAAATTTACTTTTTCATCTAAACTTTTAATTCTTCCCATGTTATATAAATCTAAATATGCAGAAATATAATAAACAATTTGAGGCAAAAGTCTTCCCCAGTTAATTGAATTAGCACTGGAAAAAACCATGTCATTATCAAAAAGAGTTTTCTTTATTTCTGTATCAGTAAATATCTTCTTTACTTGAGTTTGGCAATCATCAAAGTTGCCTTTGACAGCACACACAGTCAGATTATCGCCCTCTTGAGTTTTCATTTGGCGAAGTTGCATAGCACTCACACCGTTCTCGGGATAAAAAACAATAATCCTTGTTCCATCAGCATTTTTAAAGCCTTCAAGGGCTGCTTTCCCAGTGTCTCCTGAGGTTGCAACCAATATTACTGCCTCTTTTCCGTCTCCGCATTTTTTAAGTGATTTATTAAGTAAATGCGGAAGAATTTGCAAAGCCATATCTTTAAATGCACAGGTGGGTCCATGCCACAATTCAAGAACTGAAAAACTATTTTCAAGCGCAACCAGTTTAGCAGGAGTGTCATTTTCAAACTTTGAATAATTATACGCTTTTTGGGTGCACTCATGTATTTCTTCTTTAGAAAAATCGTCTAAATATTTTTCTAAAACAAAATTAGCTCGCCCCATATAATCAAGCTTCAGCAAGCTGTTTAAATCATTTTTTATATTAGGAAACTCAGCAGGGACAAATAGTCCACCCTCTTCAGAAATCCCTTTTGCAATTGCATTTGAAGCAGTTATATTGATGTCAGAATTACGTGTACTGTTATATTTCAAAAGAAATACCTCCTTAATATTGTCATATCTTAAAAATTATAACTCATATTGGAATAATTGTCAAAGTTTTTCTAGTTCTTTTTTTCATAATCGCTGTTTTTACTAAACTCTTTATATTTTTCTGTTCCAAAAGCAATTGCTTTTGTTGGACAAACATTTTTACACTTCATACAACGGATGCACTCACTATGGTTTGAATCTTTAGTTGGGTCAACATTCATTCCACAAGTTTTACTGCATTTTTTGCAAGAAATACACTTCTTTTCATCTACTTTCAATTTCAAAAGTGACACTTTGTTAAAGAATGAATAAATCGCTCCCAAAGGACAGATATATTTGCAAAAAGGTCTGTAGATTAATATGCTTAAAATTAGAATGACAACCAATATTGTCATTTTATAAAAATACAAAAAGCCAATTGAAGCGCGCAAACCCTCGTTTAACAGCACTAATGGGATTCCTCCCTCAAAACTTCCGACAGGACATACATATTTGCAAAAGTATGGTTGTCCTAAACCAGTAAAATCCACTGCGAACATCGGTAGTAACATCACAAAAACAGCAAGCATTATGTATTTCACTTTCCTAAGCAGTTTATCTCCTTTGAATGTATGAATTTTCTTAACAAAAGGTATTTTAAACAGCAAGTCTTGAATTAGTCCGAAAGGACATAAAAACCCACAGATTATTCTACCCGAAAACGCACCAACCATCACCAAAAAGCCTATTACATAAAAAGGAATATTTACCCCTCTGCCCCCAAAAGAAGCTTGCAAAGCACCGATAGGACAGCTGCCTAAAGCACCCGGGCATGAATAGCAATTCATGCCCGGAAGACAAATATTTTTAAGATTTCCTTGATAAATTCTACCGCTTACAAAACCGACTAAAAAACCATTGCTTATTACAGTCCAAACAGTCTGAATAAAAATCCTCAGTTTTTCACCTGATAATTTCATTATTACGACCTCGCATTTCTTGCAATTTGATTAAACCTAAAGAAATCAACCTATACCAACACATTCAAGGCAAACTCTAATCGCTTTTTGGAGCACATCAAAGGATTGCCCTTGAATAATTCCATATACCATCATTATCAGCCCTACTCCTATAAGAGAAATCGGGAAAATATTCTTTTTAATCATTATCCTGCACCTTCAAGTAGATTTGTCAATTCCGTGTCAATAATTTCAGCCCAATCGTCTTTTTCGTACGCGCGCTCATATTTTGAACCAACAACATTTCCATTTGAATCAACAAAAATGGTGGTTGGATATGCAAACAAATTTGCAATTACTTCATCGTACAAAACTTGGTCTGTCAACAAAACAGGAAATTCTACTCCAGAGCTTTCCATTATCGCCAAAGCTTCCTCTAGTACATCTCCGTTTACACTGCCAGTTTCCATAACATCTACTGCAATTCCGATAATCCCTACATTTTTATCTGCTACTTCGTCTGCTAACTCTGCTAGATGTGGCATTTCAGCAATACATGGAGGACACCAAGTCGCCCAAAAATTCACTAGAGTTATGTCATTTTCTGCAAAAATGCTTCCTGTAACTTCATCGCCAAACACATCTACTGTGTCCATTTCCCAAAAAGCTCCTTTGTCCTCAGAAAGCTCACTTTCTTCAGGGACTGAAGTTTCATTTGGGACTGTGCTTGAATCAGGGGTTATCTCTGATTCAGGCGCACTACAAGCAACCAGCATCAAGGCTAAACCTGCACACATCACAGCGTAAAATAATTTTTTCATAAAGTCGAGTAAAAACTCTTTCCCACCTTTCATTTTGAGATATTTCAGAAGTAATGATAAATCTGCTCTTACATAAAATGTCAAACTCCCTAAAATCTATTATTTTATTATCCTCACCAATTCCTTATAAAGAAATCGTAAGCATTCCTATAAAATATCTTATCAATCAAATCAGATGAATAATTCAATCTGCTAAATTCGTTGCAGATATCATAAACATTTTCAATTCCAATCATATCACTAGGTAAATCGCAACCATCAAAGTCGCTTCCCATAGACAAAACATCGTCTCCACCTAATGCTAGAATATATTCCGCGTGTTTAATAATGTCGGCGATACTAGCTTTCTCAGAATTTCGGTTTAAAAAAGCTTTATAAAAGTTCAAACCAACAAGCCCATTCCTTTTTACAATAATCCGAATTTGTTCATCACTCAAATTTCTGGGATTTTCACAAATGTGTTTTGCATTTGAATGAGAAGCGACAAATGCTCTTGAAGTATAATCACAAACATCGAAAAACAACTTTTCACTTGCATGTGAAATGTCTATAATTATTTTTCGCCTATTAAACTCATCTACTATCTTTTCCCCAAAATCAGTAAGTCCAACAGAGTTTCCTAAAACTCCGCCTCCAATTTCGTTGTCTGCATTCCAAGTTAGTGTTGCCATTTTCACTCCAAAAGAAGAGTAAAAATCAACATTTTTTATATCTCCTAAAAGAGAACCACAATTCTCCACGGTGGGAATAAAACAGTGTCCGCCTTTAGCGTTTACATTTTCTAAATCACATTTATTTTTCACTGTGATTTCGTTAGCCAATTTACTTAGCATATCTTCACATCGCTGTTTTTTGTTCAAACAATCGTCTGATACAAAAGCTGCAGTGCATTGAATATATGTATCTATAAAATCAATTTTATTCAAATCAACATGAAATCCATTATTGATAAAAGCTTTATTTTTATTGACACACAACCCCAAAGTATCACAGTGCAAATCAAAATATCTCATTGTAATCAGCTCTTTCTTTAAAAAGAAAATGCTACTTAGCGCTGAATTTGCATCATTCTCAAGTTTCTACCTGAAAAGCATTTTCAATATATTCAATAGAAGTGGGAACAGCATTTATAGTAGTTACACAAGCAACGTCAAAGCGTGGTTGCAATTTTACTTTTTCGTTCATTAAATA
>CAYJBU010000072.1:0-7761 GCA_964368155.1 uncultured Eubacteriales bacterium
ATTTTTAATTAACAATCTTTCTTCAAAAGGTGTAACTTCGGTTTCCAGAGAAACTCAGAAAAGCCTTGCTACATTGACTTCGATGACTTCTCAAGGGATTTTGGGTGTGAATATACTCAAAACTTTTAGACTAGAACAAATAGCGCAAGGTATGCACAGAGAAGCAAATGAAACTTACGAAAAGAATTCGATAAGACTAGTAAAAATTCGAGCACGAGTATCTTTGTTTGTCGGATTAATGTCTGCTACTCAATTGGTTTTACTTATATTTGTTGGAATGCTTCAATTAAATGCAGGGACATTAACTATCGGTCAGCTAACCTCTTTTATTCTTTATGCTCAGGCGATTTCCGGTCCATTGAGTTCAGTTTCTGCACTGGTCGTTGATGTAAAAACTGCATTTGCATCTATAACAAGAGTCTTTGACATCCTAGATGTGGAGGAAGAGGAAAGCGGAAGAGTTACTTTGCCAAGTAAAATTCGTGGGGATATAAAGTTTGAGAATATTCATTTTTCGTATAATGAAGACTCGAGTAATGTTCAAGTATTAAAGGGAGTTTCGATGAATATTCCATCGGGTAGTACCGTTGCTATTGTTGGTGAGTCGGGCTCAGGAAAAACAACTTTAATGAATTTATTAGCAAAACTAATCAAGCCTGATGAAGGCGAAATTTACATTGATGGAATGCCTGTTTCAGATATTTCATCTAACTCACTTTATAAACATGTGTCAATTGTTTCTCAGCACCCGTTGCTTTTTCAGTTGTCGATAAGAGATAATATTGCATGCGGAGACCCTAGCGCTAATATGGACGAGATACGAAGTGCTGCTATGTTGGCAGCAGCAAGTGATTTTATTGAGAAGATGCCAGATGAATATGATACTGTTTTGGGCGAAAACGGAATAACACTTTCAGGTGGACAACGTCAACGAATATCTATAGCTAGAGCTTTTTTGAAGAATTCAGCAATCTTGCTATTAGATGAAGCAACGTCAGCACTTGACAATCGCTCCGAAAAAGAGATACAACAAGCTCTTTTGAAGTTGAAAGATGGAAGAACAACATTCATCATTGCACATCGCCTCAGTACTATTCGTAACGCAGACATTATTTTTTATCTGCACGATGGTGTCATTTTAGCATCTGGAACACATGAAGAATTACTTGGAAATTGCTCACAATATAAAGATATGTATGAAATGGGAGAACTGTAAAGGTAATTAAAAATTACAATATGGTTACAGAACAAAACAGTAAAAAATTTATATAACAATAATCTGCAGAAATCATATCTTTCTCATTGTTGCAAAAACTCTAAATATCTCAGATAACTATGGGATTAAAGTTGGAAATTCTGCGAATTTCTTAGTTTTTGATGCAGATAATTTCTATAATGCTTTAAACAAAAAAAGTGAAATATTATATCAATTTAGAAATGGTAAGCTTTTCACAAAAAGTGTCCCTAGTAAAAGAGAAATTTTTATCTAGTTTTTTAGATTGACACTTGTGTTTTTATTTTCAAATTATTTGAATTATTGAAATAATAGACGGCGCACAAGTGATATTCTAAATTATACTGTTTTTACAGATAACGCTAATTATAGAGATAAGATAAAATCACTGTATTGATATTTTGTAAATTAGATTTACATTATTGCACGATAAATGAAATTGGAGATAGATAATGAAAAAACCTTTGATTGAAGCATGTGTCGATTCCTACGAGTCTTGTGAAATTGCTTGTAACAACGGGGCAGACAGGTTAGAGCTTTGCGGAAATTTGATGCTCGGTGGGACAACTCCAACTCGTTCGCTGTTTATGCAAGTTGCAAAGAACTTTGAGATAAAGATTAATGTACTAATTCGTCCAAGATTTGGTGATTTTTTGTATAGCGAAAATGAAATGGATCAAATGTGCGATGATATAATGATGTTTAATGAACTTGGAGCTAATGGCGTGGTGATTGGCTGTTTAACCGAAGATGGACGCATTGATGAAGAGAAGATGAAAAGGTTGATTGCCTGTGCTGGTGAGATGGAAATAACTCTACATCGTGCTTTCGACATGACAAGAGATTCAAAAGAAGCGCTGGAAGTGGCTGTTTCATTGGGAATAGACACCATTTTAACATCAGGACAGGAACAGAGTGCTTTGCTTGGCAAAGAATTGATAAAAGAGATTAATGAAATAGCTTTTGGAAAAATTGATATCATGGCAGGTGCTGGAGTTTCTTCGCAGAACATTGTTCAGATTCATGAATATTGCGGTGTAACTTCGTTTCACACTTCTGGGCGTAATGGTGTAATCAAAAGCGAGATGAGATATCGAAAAAAATCTGTGTCTATGGGATTAGAAAATATTTCTGAATATGAACTTTGGCGTACAGATGCAAAAGAATTTAAATCTTGTGCAGATATTGTCCATAGCATAAAATAAATGCACGCTTTGGACGTGGTAGAGAAAAAAGACATGCAAGTTGGGATTAATGTACCGACCTCCCATTTGTTAGATTTTAAGGTCTAACTTTTGGGGGTCGGTACATTACATAACTCCTCTTTGCATGTGTTTTTATTTGGGATTAGTATTAACACGCTCAAACAATATTTCAGCAAGTTTTGGGTCAGCTCCTAAAGTCTCTGTGATTGTCACAGTTAATCCAGGGCATTTCTCCTGAGCGATTTGAATTATTATGGGAATATTTTTCATGTGCACACCGTTAAACAAGAAATATGGAACAGCCTTTATTTCGGTAACTCCAAGCGAATAGAGTTTTTTAATAGCTTTTTCTATGTTGTTTTCGTTGAACTCCAAATATGCAACTTCAAGTGGAGTAGCTCCAAGTTTTTCTTTGAGCATAAAAGCAATTTCATTTATTGTATCGTATGTTTCGTTTAATCTGCTACCATGAGCAATCATTAACACTCCTTGCACAGCAAAAATCCTTTCATAACTCGTTGTTTAAAATTAGTTTAATTGTATTTAAAGTAAAATCAAGGTCTTCTATTGTATGTTCATGTGAAATAAACATCGCCTCGAATTGTGCGGGAGCAATATAAATTCCTTTACATAGCATTTTCGCGAAATATTTGCTATACTCTGTTGTGTCAGATTTTATTGCTTGGGTAAAATTATCCACTTTCTCTTTTGTGAAAAACATGCAAACCAGCGAGCCAACAAAATTGACAGTGTTATCTGTGATTTCGCTTAACTTCTCGCCGAAATATTTTCCTTTTGCGTTTATGCTTTCATAAATGTTTTTGTTGATTTTCAATTCTGAAAGAGTCGTAAGTCCAGCAGTCATCGCAATGGGGTTACCTGAAAGTGTTCCTGCTTGATATACTTCACCAACAGGTGAAACACAGGACATAATCTCTTTTTTTCCACCATATGCACCTACAGGCATTCCACCACCAATAATTTTGCCATATGTAACAAGGTCAGGAGTAACTCCGAAATACTCTGCGGCACCACCGAAAGCAAGTCGAAATCCTGTGATAACCTCATCAAAAATTAAGAGGGAATTATACTTGTCGCACAGAATTCTAAGTTCACGCAAAAAGTTTTCATTTGGTAAAACAACTCCCATATTTGCTGCTACTGGTTCTAAAATCACACAAGCGATATTATTATGGTTTTCAATGAAAAGTTGTTCAACGCTCACTAAATCGTTGTATTCAGCTATTAAAGTATCTTTTGCAGTACCGTTAGTTACTCCTTTGCTGTCGGGAGAACCAAAAGTCAATGCACCAGAACCAGCTTTTACAAGCATACTGTCACAATGTCCATGATAGCAACCAGCAAATTTTATGATTTTTTCTTTGCCTGTAAATCCCCTTGCAAGTCGCAAAGCGCTCATTACCGCTTCAGTACCACTGCTAACCATTCTAATCATTTCAACATGTGGAATGTTACTAGTGATTAATTCAGCAATCTCTACTTCTATTGAAGTCGATGCACCAAAACTCAGTCCGTTTTTAATGGACTTTTCCACTGCTTCAAGTACTTTGTCATTGTTGTGACCTAAAATCATAGGCCCCCATGAACCGATATAATCAAGGTATGTGTTGCCGTCAACATCTGTGATTTTACTGCCTTTTGCACTTTTTATATATCTTGGATTTCCACCAACTGACTTAAATGCCCTCACAGGGCTGTTAACACCACCAGGCATAACCTCTTTTGCTCTGTTAAACAATGATTCTGAATTATTCATGTTAGACTCCATTCATTTTGTAAGTTAAATGTATAGGGGAGGGGAATAAAATCTGTTTGATAACAGAATACTATAGCTCTAAAATATAACTAAACCAAATATGAACAATAAATATCGTTTTATCCGATGTCACCCTTTTTTATCGCTTGTGCTAATTCGTTCGCAAAATATGTAATTAGAACATCTGCACCACTTCTAAATATTGAAACTGCACTTTCGCACATAACTCCATATTCGTCAATTAAACCTTGTTTGGCTGCGTTTTTAATCATTGCATATTCGCCACTGACACTGTATGCAGCTACAGGTAAATTTGTTGAATTCTTTAGTTTTGATATTACGTCTAAATATGACAAAGCTGGTTTAACCATTAGTATATCTGCGCCTTCATCTTCATCAATCTTAGCCTCTTTTAAACCTTCTTTAACATTATGATAATCCATTTGATATGCTTTTCTGTCGCCAAAAGAAGGTGCAGAGCCTGCAGCTTCTCTAAAAGGTCCATAAAAAGAAGAAGCATATTTTACGGCATATGACATGATTGGAATGTGCTGAAATGAATGTGAATCTAACGCATTTCGCATTGATAAAATTCTTCCGTCCATCATGTCAGAGGGAGCGACCATATCTGCGCCACATTTAGCATGTGATAATGCAATTTTGTTTAAATACTGCAGTGTCTTGTCATTGTCAACAATTTTTCCGTCTAGAATACCACAATGTCCATGAGAGGTATATTCGCACATACATACATCAGTGATAAGATATACTTTATCACCATATTGTTGTTTTATTTTCATTAAACCCTCTTGAACTACTCCGTTTGGGTCGTATCCTTGTGAGCCTTTTTCATCTTTGTTTTTGGGAATTCCAAAAAGCAAGAATTTTGAAACACCATTTTCAAGGGCGTTGTCAATGCACTCGAAAACCATGTCAGGACTGTACCTAAAGTGTCCATCTAAGGAATTAATTGTAGTTTTGATATTATTGCCTTCTTCTAAAAAAACGGGAAGAATTAAACTTTTTTCGCTCAACCTTGTTTCTCTTACCATGTTTCTAATATTTATGTTGTTTCTAAGCCGTCTTGGTCTTTGTAACATTCTTTTATCCCCTTGTGGATTTATTTGCAGATTTCAATAATTTTTTCTAATATGCTGTCAATTGTCGGAATATCGCTGATATACGTCTTAAAACCTAAGTCCTTTGCGAGTTTTTCAGTTTGTTTTCCAATGCAAACTGAAATGATTTTTGTTAAATCTTGATTTTTGAAATTTTCTACAAAGCCCTCGACACAACTTTTGCTCGTAAAAGTAACTATGTCAAAATCAGATATATTTGTGTGATCGTGAGTGAGTTTTTCAGTTTTGTATATTGGGTAGTCTATGAAATCAATTTTGTTTTTAAAAAAATGATTTATTATATAATCATTTCCATTTTCAGCCCTGAGTATAATTGCTTTGCTGTCTTTAGTAACAAAGCCCGATTTAGTCATTTCCCTTGCTAGGGTTTCACTGTCAAAATAAGGCGGAATGAAATCAGCGATAATGCCAAAATTTTTTAACGTTTTAGCAGTTTCAGTTCCAACGCAAGCTATTTTTTTGTTAAACAAAAAACGGCTGTCTAGGTTTGAGTCTAACAGATAGTCGAAAAAGGTGGAAACTCCAACACTACTAGTGAAAATCAGTGTGTCAAATAAAGATAAGTCAATCCTAATGTCTTCTATTTTAGAAGTTTTAATCATTGGCATAAGCGTGACATAAGCACCGTTTTCCTTCAATGAGTCTGCAAGTTTTGAAGTGTTTTTCTTTGGTTGTGTCACCAAAATTCTCTTTGATTTTAGTTTCTTGCATGAAAACCAATCAAATCTATCAGACAAACTACAAACTTCGCCAACTACAAACACACTTGGAGAGGTAATATTGTTTATGGCGAGAACGGCTTCAATTTCATTTAACTTTCCAACAAATTTTCTTTGGTAAGGTCTGGCTGCATTCTCAATAAAGGCAAAAGGTGTGTTGGGACAAATACCTGCTTTTATAAGTCCTTTTGCGATTTCTGGAGATGAAGAAACAGACATCATAAATATTAGAGTTCCGCCAAGTTTAACTAGTGAATGGTAATCTATTTGTAGATTTCCATCATTTTTTGTATGACCTGCTATAACATGAAACGACGAGCAAAAGTCTCGGTGAGTCACCGGAATTCCAGCATATAAAGGAGCTGAAATTGAAGAAGTTATACCGGGTATGACTTCAAAAGGAATGTTGTTTTCGAAAAGTTTTTCTAATTCTTCTGCGCCTCTGCCAAATACAAAAGGGTCGCCACCTTTTAAGCGCACAACATTGAGGTTTTTTTGTCCCCATTCTACTAATAAATCGTTGATTTTTTCTTGAGGGACAGAGTGATTTCCTGAGGATTTTCCTACGTTTATCTTTATAGACTGTTCAGGAATATTGGCCATTATTTCCTCGCCGACTAGTCTATCAAAAATGACAACATCTGCTTTTTTAAGTACTTCAAAGCCTTTTAAAGTAAGCAGGCTTAAGTCTCCGGGCCCTGCGCCAATCAAATAAACCTTACCCATTTTCTCCTCCACTTTTAAGCTCCAGAGCAAGAGAAATAGCAATTTTTTCTCCGTTAAATTTATTTCCTTTAACAGTCTTTATATATGGAATTTGATGTTGGTCAACATAAAAACCGGTTAGCTCTATAAAATCACCGTCGATAATTGCGAAAGCAGCAACAGGAGAAGAGCAACCACCGTCTAAAGTCCTAACGAATGCTCGCTCTGCAGAAGTTATCAACATGCTTTCTTTGCAGTTGA
Source organism: uncultured Eubacteriales bacterium (assembly GCA_964368155.1). Classification (GTDB taxonomy): domain Bacteria; phylum Bacillota; class Clostridia; order Oscillospirales; family Acutalibacteraceae; genus SIG603. The sequence goes on from CAYJBU010000072.1 coordinate 7,041, forward strand.
AGTCGCTTAAAAAAGAGGTGTCTGTATTTTGTTTTGATTGCACACAGATAACTCCTTGACAAGCGGCAGGAATGATTTCATTAGTTGAAAAAATCCTACTTACACGCTCTTGCAAGGAGAGTCTAATTATTCCTGCATAAGCCAAAACAAGAGCAGAAAATTCCCCATTGTCAAGTTTTTCAAGCCTTGTTTGCACATTGCCACGTATTGGAGCAACATCCATATCAGGGAATATTTTTTTTAATTGAATTTGGCGACGTTTGCTTGAACAACCTATGGGCTTTGTCTTGTCTAAAGTATCAATCCCTTTTGGTAAAATCAAAACATCCCTGGGGTCCTCACGTTTTGAAACGGCTACAATCGGTAATTTTTCATCAATCTTCATTGGCATATCTTTGTAACTATGTACTGTGATGTCCGCTCTGTTTTCGTATAGAGCGTTGTCTAGTTCTTTTACAAATAGTCCTTTTCCACCAATTTTATCAAGTGATTTGTCCAAAATAACATCGCCTGTAGTCTTCATTGTTAAAAGTGAAATATCAATGCTTTTGTCAAATTTTTTTATGCTGTCTATGACAATTTCAGCCTGCACAACGGCTAATTTGCTCTCTCTGCTTGCAACCCTTACTTTAATTTTAATCAGTCCTATCTCTTAAAAACTGCTTTATATTGTCGCCTGTTTTTTTTGTTTTTTTGTGGTCGTTTCCTGAACCAACAATAG
>CAYJBU010000072.1:7771-12852 GCA_964368155.1 uncultured Eubacteriales bacterium
GATGTCGTTATCATGTATAGTAAAAGGAAAATAAAATGTACAATCATTCTTGTTTGAAGCACTATTTACTTCTATGTTTTTACTTACACAGACATCAAAAATCTGTTTGTTTATCTCGTTAATGTTTGTACAAGCCAAAACAAACAAACAGTTATTAATATGCTTTTTATTGTAATTATCGATTACAAATTCAATATTTTCACAGGATTTTAATTCATCAAATTTATCGCTGAATTCCGGTGATATAATTTTAACTTTAAGATTAAAATTCATCAGTGACTTAACTCGTCTATAAGCGATGTTTCCACCACCGAAAACAATCACATATGAATTATCGCATCTTTTGAAAATTGGGAAAAAACTTTTTTTGTCATTCATAAAAATAAACTTTCAATTAATTTTTGTCAGCTAGAATAAGCGTAAGTTTGTGTTTATAATCATACCATTTCACAAAATCATTGTAATATTTTGTCAAAATTTCTCGAACTTGTATTTTTTGAGTGATTTTATGCTGAGTTATATGTGGTGTATCTATATTGTCAATATTGTAACATAATACACCGTTTGATTTCTCAATTAATGGGTCTATGTCCCTTGGAACTGCTAGGTCTATGAAAAGTGATGGCTTTCTTACAAGCTTAGAAAGATTGTCAATATCAACTGTAAAATGAGGGCTGGAAGTCGCACTTACTACAGCGTCGACTTCTTCAATTTTTTTATATCTTTCCTTATAGTCTATCACTTTTACTCCACAGGGAATTATAGATTCACCGTATTTATAACTCCTTAAAGTCATCGTTGTATCAATGCCTTTTTTAACTAAGATATCAGCAGTTAGCCTGCCAATTTCTCCGTTTCCAATAACTAAAACTTTCTTTGCTTTTTTGTGCTCAGAAACGATTTTAACAGCACATTTTGCTGTGGAATTGTTATCAGTTTTAAAATCAATGGTAGATTTTACTTTTTTTGCCCCACTAACAGCACTTCTAAACAAAACTTCCATTGTGGCATCAGTTGCCTTGTTTTCTCTTGCTGAAATCAAGGAATTTTTGACTTGAGTAATGATTTGATCTTCTCCCCAAATTTGCGATTTCATTCCACAAGCAACCTCGAAAAGGTGATATATTGCGTTTTCGTTAAAAAGTGTATTGTGTTTATTCTTATAGTTTGAATAATCTAGGTTAAAAAAATCGCACAAGAGGGAAAAAGGGTCAAGGTTGCTTCCATTTGCTAAGTTTAAATATATTTCAGTTCTGTTACAAGTAGAAATAATCACACTGCCTAATACTTCATCAATTTTGTTTATTTCTTCATAAATAAGAGCAAGTGAGGAGTTGGTAAAAGCAAATTTTTCCCTGTGCTTCAAATCTGAAAGTTCATAGTCGATAATCGACACTGCTATATTCAAAATTCTGGTTCCGTTTCTTATTAATTTTATTGTCAATAAATATTAGCTGTAATTAATATATTAACAAGTTGCTCCACCGACTTGATGTAGGTCAGCGTTTATTATATCTTCTTTTCTTGAAAGAATATCGTCAGAAATGATTTGCTCATTCACGCTTTCAAAACCAATTCTCTCGATTGTGTCAGAGAAACGCTCACCGGTTTTTCCTTGCTCTCTAAACAAAAGAATTGTTTTTTCAACAGCTAATAACACTTCTTCTTCGGATTTAAAGATTTTAGTTAATTCTATTCCTCTTGCTACTTTTTTTCCCCAGCGTCCGCCGATATATACCTTGTAGCCTGAAGTTCCGTCTTCGATAGCATCAAAATGACATTTGCCAACACAGCGTCCACAATTATTACATTCATCGCCTATTTCAAGTATTCCGTCTACTACTTTTGCACATTTTAGAGGGCAGCTAGCCTCGACAGAACATACCTTGCATCCACTACATAGATCTTCGTCATAATTTGGAATGAGTTGTCCGATAATTCCAATGTCATTCAAATCCGGTTTAACGCAGTTGTTTGGACATCCTCCAACGGCGATTTTAAATTTGTGTGGTAGCAATACTTTATTGTATCCTTCATAAAATCTGTCATGAATTTTTTCAGATAAATCAAATGTGTCGCACAGTCCAAATGTGCAAGTGGTTCCCTTACATGCAACTACAGGACGTACTCTTGAACCTGTTCCACCTGTTTTTAGACCTGCTTTTGAAATGTATTCTCTGAATTTCTCAATATTGTCGTAGTGAACACCTTGTACCTCTATTGTAAGCCTTGTTGTGAAAGTTATAATTCCGTTTCCGTAAAGTTCTGCTGCCTCTGCAATCACTTTTTGCTGATTTGCGTTTATCTTGCCGTTGATTGTGATAACTCTTGCAGAGAAGTTATCAGTACCCTTATTGTTTAAAAACCCCAAACCCTTGACTCTTTTCACGTTATCTGCGCTTATTGTTAATCCTGCCATATATTTAACCATCCTATCTTTATTTTATGTAAATTAAATTTCTACCTCTGTTAAAGTTGTACCACTTTCTAGCACTTTTGTGTTGGTAAAACCAAAAAACTCCAAGCGATTTTGTGCGATATATGCACGTCGTCCTTTTGTACAAACAATTATTATGTTCTGACTTTTATCATATCTATCGAAATCTTTTGTAATCTCCCCAAGCTCAATGTAGTCAGCATTTTGAATTGTTGGTTTTCTTGAAACGTCAATTATTTTGTAACTACTTAAATCAAGTTGACTAAATTCAAGTGGTGTGATTGTCTTAAGCTTACCATCAATTTTATTTTTTAACACATTGACTGCAGTAGAAATTGGGTGAATAGGAGTACCAAATGGGGGAGAGTAGGAAAAATCAAGATTTTGCATTTGCTCTAATGTAGCGCCAAGTGATATAGCAGTAACGATAATATCAACGATTTTGTCGACTCCATAGTCACCTACCACTTGAACGCCCAGAACTTTTTTAGTATCGGTGTCTGCAACAAGTTTTATAACAAGAATTCCTGCTTCTGGATAATATTCTTCTTTATTATTCACTGTGACAACCACACAGGAAGTATTGTATCCATTTGATTTTGCATTAGTTTCTGTAAGTCCTGTTACACCAATGGTTATATTGCCCGAGATTTTTGCAATTGCAGTTCCTAAAGTGCCCTCAAATTTTTGGTTGTTTTGCACTATGTTTTCAGCCAAAATTCTACCGGTTACATTGGCATTTGATCCAGTTGAAGGACAAATCTTTTGCCCTGTAATTCTATTTTTTACATAAGCACAATCACCGACAGCATAAATGTCTTCAATATTTGTCTGAAAGTTCTCATCGGTTAAAATAATACCGTTTTCCATCGCTATTTCTGTGTCTTTCAAAAAGTTGGTGGTTACTTTTATACCTGTTGCCAAAATAACAGCATCTGTTTTAAAAGCTCTTTTACTAGTTATTATCTTTTCTACTTTTTCAGCGCCTTCAATTCCTTGAAGTGTAACACCTGTCATTGGCATAACACCCGATAGTGCCATTTTGTTTTCGATATAATTACAAATCTCTGAATCAAAATAAGAAGAAAGCACATTTTGTTCTGCTTCAATTACCGTTGTTCGAACGCCAATATGGTGCAAATTTTCAGCAATTTCAAGTCCGTGAAAACCTCCACCGATAACACAAGCACGTTTTATATCAGATTCTTCAATTGCTTGACGAATTGAAACTGCGTCTTCCAAAGTGCGCAAAACAAAGACGTTTTTTAGGTTTAGCCCATCAATTTCGGGTATATTCGTGGAGGAGTCAATAGAAATGACTAACTTATCATATGAAAAAGCATCTTCTTTTCCAGTAGCTGTTGTAACACAGGTTACAGTTTTGTTTTTTGTATCAACCTTTGTTATCTTAGTATCGCATACAACTTTTGCTCCTGTGATATCAGTGAACTTTTTAGGTGAGTATATAATTAGTGAAGATTTATCTTTTACCAATCCTCCAACATAATAGGGAAGACCGCAAGCTGAGTATGAAACTTCATTTCCATCCGTTAATATGGTAACCTCTGAATTTCTGTCTTCTCTAAGAAGTTTTGCAGCAAGTTTTGTTCCCGCTGAAACTCCCCCAATAATCACAATTTTCATATATATGTCCATCCTTTTCTTGAGAGTCTAAAACTCTATGGTGAATTATTACGTTTAATCAACTTAATCTCTGTGATAAAAATTAAAAAGCAAAAATTTAACTTGCTTCTCAATTAACACCAATTTCCTCGTTTCAAATTGTTTACATTATACCACTTGAAATATATTATTGCAAACGATATAATTTAATGAAAAACATCGGAAAATGCGATAGATAACTCTGTTAAACATATCGCCAAATTATTATCTAATAAATGGAAAGGAAAGTCACATTATTCTAAGAATTGCGTTTGAATTCAGAGTATAATTTTGACGAAATTGCGAAAATGACAATTAGACATTTAAAAGTGTTTTTGGAGGTTGCCCAATGCAGCAGCATGAGTCAAGCTGCTATAAATCTGCATTTTTCACAATCTACAATTAGCCAAACTATCAAGGAGCTTGAAAAATACTATAAAACATCTTTGTTCAATCGCTTGTCAAAAAGGCTGTATATTACAGAGAGTGGGAAAACTTTATTGACTTATGCTAAAAAAGTAGTTTTGGAGTTCGATTCATTAGAGGAGGTTATGTTAGAGCAATCGACTTCAAAATGTATTGCTCTTGGCGCAACAATCACTTGTGGTTGTTGTATATTGCCCGGTTTTTTAAAAGAGTTTCAAAAGAATTATGCTGAGATAAAAATTTTTTCATCTATTCACAACACTCACACAATCGAAGAAAAAATATTAAATGGTGAAATCGACATTGCATTAGTGGAAGGGACAATTAAAAACAAAGACGTTGTATCCTTGCCAACAAAGGGAGATAAACTTGTTTTAGCCTTTGCAGAAAATCACGAATTTTCTTTGAAAAAAACATTTAAACCTCAAGAGTTGAAAGGTAAGGAATTTGTTGTGCGTGAAGTTGGAAGTGGAACAAGACAGATATTCGATGACTACCTTGCAAGACATGGGATAGATATTATTCCTAAAATAGAGGCCCCTTTTCCAGAAGCTAT
>CAYJBU010000073.1:0-12628 GCA_964368155.1 uncultured Eubacteriales bacterium
GAAGTAATACTTGTGTATTACAAAGAGGATAACGCAGTTAAAGGTGCAATTTGGGAAATTTTAGGCGTGGTTCGGATTACATGAACTCGGCTATGTCGGGGATGAGTAGAACCTAATTGCCTATCAATAATAACTGTTACTTCTTTTCCAATCAAAGCACATCCCTCCATCATAGCCACTAGAAACGGGTTAGTATTTGTTCCTAGCGGCTACTTTATTATATAATAAAAAAATCCAACCACTTTGTGGTTGGATTGGCGCGCCCGAAGGGATTCGAACCCCTGACCTTTTGGTTCGTAGCCAAACACTCTATCCAACTGAGCTACGGGCGCAAAAAAATCTGACACATAATTAAGAACACTTTTTCCTCAAACAAGAAATCTCTGAGAAATAAATCTTCTGTAGAAAATTATATTACAAAAACACGCAAATGTCAATACATAATAAATTATTATGAAAATTTGAAACGACCACCGATGAGGGTGATCGTTAATTGCGTTTTATGTTGGCAATATCTATTTTCCCGGGCCGTCGCCAGCCAAGTATTTTCGACACATGCGAGCTTAACTTCTGTGTTCGGAATGGGAACAGGTGGACCCTCGCAGTAATCATCACCAACTATTGTTTCAGCAACTTATATATAATAACACATAAAAATCAATTTGTCAATACTTTTTTTAATTTTTTTATTATAAAAATTAAGATTAAAACAAAAGCACGCAACAGCTTAGTTTATGGGTAAATCCTTCATTTTTTAAGCTTTTGAATATCTAAAGTATATATCAATCCATTTTCAACTGGCTTTTCGTAAAAATTTTTTCTCTCCCCCACTAACTCAAACCCTAGCTTTCTATATAAAGCAATTGCAGGCTCGTTACTTTTTCGCACTTCAAGGCTCAAAGAAATTTCGCACAAATCCACAAGCTGTTTTATCAGCGCATGAGCAACACCTTTTTTTCTGTGTTCAGGAAACACGGCAATATTTGTGACAAATCCTTCGCCCAACACAAGATGCATACCTGCATATCCCACTACTTTATTTTCATCTGTGGCAACAAAAAATTCTGCAGTCTTATTTCCAATCTGTTCACTAAGCGCAGTCTCACTCCACGGAGAAGAAAAGCACAGCGTCTCAAGCCGTGCAATTTCCCCAATATGCCTCATGCGCATTTTTTCTATTTTCATCCAATCAATCTCAACCCATCAATAAAATTCATCAATTCAGCTTTCAGCTGGTCTCTGCATTCTCTATACACTTGTAACCCTTGTCCATATGGGTCTTTTATCGGTTTGCTTGGGGCATATATTTTTTCCAATGGAATTCCTGCTTTTTGAAGAATATAGGCATGGGTGGAACTCATTGTGAAATAAACATCCCACACAGGAATTTCATTTGAATTAAATCTTCTTGATTTATGCTCGCTAATGTCAATTCCAATTTCTTTTAACGCTTCTACTGCATGCTCTGTTACAGGCGCACCATTCACGGTAGAAAGCCCTGAACTTAAACAGACTATATCACCGTCAAGATTGATTTCCTTCACAATCTCCCTAAACATTCCCTCTGCCATAGGGCTTCTACAGGTGTTTCCGGTACACAAAAACAATACTTTCATATTGATACTCCATTCCGCCGCTGTACGTTGGCATAAACATAATATAACTACAAATACTCTCACGTACAGCACATGGAATGATAAGAGTATTCTTGCACATCGCGCGTGTCACAAAGTTGCAAGCCACCAAATACACCCACTTCATTTTGAGGTGAAGTGGCGCAATTGATATCTGAAAATCTACTTTGCTTCGTACCAACTTTTTCCACTTTTCGCTTCGGTTAACATTGGAACGGACATTTCAGCAGAACTCTCCATTTCCGTTTCAACTAGTTTCATCACAATTTCTACTTCGTCTTTAGGGCATTCAAGAATAAGTTCATCGTGAACTTGCAAAATGAGTTTTGCTTTCAGCCCCTCTTTTCTTAGTCTATTAAACACTTTAACCATTGCAATTTTGATTATATCCGCAGCAGCGCCTTGAATAGGCATATTCCTAGCTACTCTTTCCCCAAACGCTCTCATGTTAAAATTCGAACTTGCTAATTCAGGCAAATATCTTCTTCTCCCAAACACGTCTTCTACATAACCTTTTTCTCTCGCTCCCACAATCACTTCGTCCATGTAGTCTTTAACGCCTGAAAAATTGCGTAAATACTCTTTAATATACTCGTCCGCCTCTTTTCGCGTGACTCCTATGTCTTTTGAAAGCGAAAACGCACCTATTCCATAGACAATTCCAAAGTTAACCGCCTTTGCACTGCTTCTCATTTGAGAAGTCACAAACTCTTCGGGCATGTTGAAAACCTTTGCAGCAGTTGCTCGGTGGATATCCTTTCCCTCGTTAAACGACTTAATCATCTCTTCATCTTTTGCAACATGAGCCAAAACACGCAACTCAATTTGAGAGTAGTCTGCGTCTATCAAAACATGGTCTTCTTTTGCGATAAAATATTTACGCAACTGCGCACCCAAAGGAGTTCTCACAGGAATATTTTGTAAATTTGGTTCTGTACTGGAAATCCTGCCTGTTCTGGTTTCAGTTTGATTGAAACTAGAGTGAATTCTACCGTCTTCACCCACTACTTTAAGCAAGCCCTCGCAATATGTGGAATTGAGCTTTGTCAAAGTTCTGTATGTTAAAACGCTCTCCACAACCGGGTGATGATATCTCAAACTTTCAAGTACTTCCGCATTTGTGGAATAACCAGTTTTAGTCTTTTTGCCGTGAGGCAAATCTAATTTGACAAAAAGCGCCTCTCCTAACTGTTTTGGTGAATTGATGTTGAAATCGTATCCAACTTGCTCAATTATATCCTTTTCAAGTCGTTCTATTTCTTGCTTTAGCGTTTCGCCAAACTCGAATATTCCTTCCTTATTAACTGCAAATCCCTCTAACTCCATGTCTGCTAACACTAAAGCCAACGGAATTTCAACTTCATTTAGCAAAAATTCTTGATTATTTTGAACAATCTCTTCAGACAATTTTTTGCTTAATTCAGGCAGAGCAAAACAATTTGCTGCAGCCTTGTCATCACAATTACCCAACGCAATACCATATTGCATTGCTAATCTTTCGATGTCATAAGCTGAATTGGACGGATTTAGCAGATATGCCGCTAAATTCGTATCCATTTTTACGTTTTGGACAATCTCTCCAGTTTTCAGTAATACAAGTTTCTGAAAAGCCTTTATATCATCGCAGATTTTCTCAATTTTTACATTCTTTGAAAAAGACTTCAAAAAGAATTCATCAGGTATAATTTTGATGATTTCGCCTTCATTTTCAAAATACAAACTTTCGCCATCTAAAACAAAATATGCTTTCCCTCTGTCCTCAAGCATAGGCAAAACAGAGGACAGTTTATCAATCTCTTTAATAGCTACTTCTTTAGCTTCTACTGCTTGTACGCCAATTTCACTTCCACTTAGCCCCATCTTGTCGATGAATTTAAACATCTCCAGTTTAAGCAAAAGCGACGTTGCTTTTTCTTTTTGAACTTCCTTTATTTTGTATGTCTCAATGTTCGTGTCAATCGGAACTTGTCTGTTAATCGTACCAAGTTCATAACTCAAAAAAGCGTTCTCCTTTGATTCTATGAGTTTCTTCTTCATCGAGTCTTTTATGTCTAAATTTTCTAAATTCTCATATATATATGATAAGGAATGGAATTTTGTGATTAACTCTCCAGCACCTTTTTGCCCAATCCCCGCAACACCGGGAATGTTGTCAGAACTGTCCCCTTGAATTGCTTTTATGTCAATCAACTCAAAAGGTTTAACTCCATAATCCTCAAAAACTTTTGCTTCATCATATAAAGTAACTGTAGATTGAGAAAATTTCGTTGTAGCTAGTCTTACTGTCGTTGCATTTGAAACAAGCTGTAAGCTATCTCTGTCTCCAGTTGCAATGAGGCATGTATCCCCATTTTCTTCGCATGCACGGCTTAGAGTTCCTAAAATATCGTCCGCTTCATAGCCCTCTTTACTGACTAATACATAACCTAAATATTCCAACAACTCTTTTAACAAAGGTAACTGCATCGCCAGTTCTTCAGGCATTCCTTTTCTTCCAGCTTTGTACTTATCATACATTTTGTGTCGAAATGTTGGAGCTTTCAAGTCGAAGGCAATCGCAACACAGTCTGGGTTTGTCTCTGATTTTATCTTATCAAAAATACTCAAAAAACCATGAATTGCATTTGTAAACATTCCATCTTTTGTGCTGAGCAATTTTATTCCGTAATACGCGCGATTGACCAAGCTGTTTCCGTCAATAACCAATAATTTCATATCTTAGACCTTGTCACATAATTAAAATATTTTTCTCTAATAGTGACTACCTTCCTCATAATTCATACTCGCTATCGGCTTTCCACCGGTGGAATTCTTTGTTTTTAGTATTTCACAAATTAGCTTTTAAACTAATAAATAATTTTATTTGCAAAGATTCTTCTTGTAATATCTATAGAAAACAATCCCTGTCAATGTTGCTGCTAAAAAGTCTGCAATACTTTCAGAGAACAGCACTGCAAAAACTCTTCCGTCATCATTAACAAGATGCGAAATCGGAGCAGCCATAGCCTCTGAAATCGCCCAATCGCCAATGAGCATTGGCAAAATATAAACCAACGGAATTAAAAGCACAACTTTTCTAAATGTTGCCATCGCAATGGAGCGTTTCGCCTCTCCGAGAGCCAGGAAACTTTGTTGGCAAGCAAGTTGCACACCGAAGAGAATAGCTCCTAAGAAATACGGTCTAATCGCCCATGCTGTGAACTCAATGGAATTTTGATCGTTCGTAAACATTGCAGCGAAAAATTCAGGAAAAATTAAAATTAGTCCAACCATTACAGTAGAGAAAGCCAGCGAACATTTCAAAAGGAGTTTAAACCCTTGACGAGTCCTCTCAAGGTTTCCAGCTCCAAGATTATAACTCATAATCGGTTGTGCGCCTTGAGCCATTCCCATAGTTGTTAGCAAGAGAATTTGATACAAACTAGCAAGAATTGCCTTTGTTCCTACAGCTAGAGTTCCACCATATAATTTAAGTTGGTTGTTGAATGCAATTTGCAAAATCGCCTCTGTCAAGGACATTATAAAAGGTGAAATTCCCAAAGCGACTATTCCACCGACAATTTTTAAATCCGGCATTAGGTATTTTTTCTTGATTTTAATCTCTGAACTTTTGCTAAAGAAGAATTTAAGCACCCAAATAGCAGAAGCAAACTGGGAAATAACCGTTGCTAAAGCAGCGCCTTTTACGCCCATGTCGAAAACAAAAATAAATATTGGGTCTAAAATAATATTTAATACCGCGCCCAAAATAACTGTTGCCATTGCAAGTGATGAGCGTCCTTGTGTGCTAATATAAGGATTTAATCCAACTGCATACATAACAAAAAGTGTTCCGATTGCATAAATCCCAACATAGTCCTTTGCTAGACCTATGTTTTCATCGACTGCACCAAACATATATAACAACTGTTCCTGAAAAATCAAAATACCAACTGTTAACAATACAGAAAACAAAGTTAGCATTGTAAAGGAATTCGTTAATATTTTGTCTGCTCCTGCCTTATCTTTCTGCCCCAATCGCATAGCAACCAAGGGCGCGCCACCTGTTCCCAACAACATATTAAAAGCAGATATAATTGTGATAACCGGTAGTGCTACAGAAAGAGCCGACATCGCAAGCTCACTATTTTCAACCCTTCCTATGTAAACTCTGTCCACTACATTGTAAATTACATTGATAAGTTGCGCGACAATTGCTGGAATAGCAAGTTTTATGAACAACTTAGATACTTTCTCTTCGCCTAACCTCTCGCTACTATAACCCCTCATTTATTCTCTCCTTTGTTATTATATATAACTCTTTTAGAAACTCGTCTAAATCGTTAATAGTGCACAGAGTTCCAGATTTTTTTCTCATTTGAGCAGCCCCTCTCACTCCGTGTATATACCAAGCTATGTGTTTGCGAGCTTCTCTCATTGCTCTGGCTTCGCCTTTACTCTCGCACATTGCAATAATATGTTCTCTTATCACCAAGATTTTTTTTGAAATAGGCGGATCTGGCAAAATTCTGAAGCTGTCGAGCAAGCTTGCGCTAATCTGTGAAAAAACCCAAGGATTTCCCAATGCTCCTCTACCAACCATTACCGCATCGCAATTAGTATGAGAAAGCATTTTCCACGCACTTTTCACATCGTTTACATCGCCGTTTCCAATAACAGGCACTGAAACATTTTCCTTAACTTCTTTTATGATGTCCATGTCGCAAAACGGTCTATACATTTGTTGCCTTGTTCTTCCATGAACTGTAATTGCGCTAGCTCCGGCGTCTTCGCAAATTTTAGCAACTTCAACTGCATTAACACTGTCATCGTCCCAACCCTTTCTAATCTTAACAGTGATAGGTAAGGTGGTCGCCCTGAGCATTTCCTTTACAATATTCCCGCACAGTTCAGGATTTTTCATCAAAGCCGCTCCACAGCCATTACCAGCAATTTTGGGCGCAGGACACCCCATATTCACATCAATAAATATAGGATTTAATTTCGATACTTCCTCGCAGGCTTTCGCCATAACTAAAGGTTCGCAACCAAAAAGCTGAATTGCAACTGGTCCTTTATCCGCCGTAATGTCCATTAATTCTTTCGTTTTTAAATCACCATGAACAACAGCCTTTGAAGAAACCATTTCACTTACACAATAAGACGCTCCAAAATCGTAGCACACATTTCTAAAGGCAAGGTCTGTAACTCCTGCCATCGGAGCTAAAGCTACTTTGCCTTTCGTTTCAAAATTTCCAATTCTCAATATTTACCTCACACGATTTCATGATTTACTCACACTAACAACTAATCCTAGCCCGTTTCTAAATCACAACATCATTTACTAATAAAACACAAAAGCGTTTATCATCTTTAAATCAAATATCTGCAATAATTTTATTGTGTATTCGCAATTCACACACAATTTGAATACTATATACTAAGTCAATGTCAAACATACTAAACTTCGGCAAATTATACTTTTTTTAAAAATTCGATTTCTTCACTTGGATTTTGGGCAGAAAAAACCGAAGTTCCACAAACACAAATATCAATTCCCGAATTTTTACACAATTCTACATTCCCACGACCAATTCCACCATCGGTCTCGATGAGCAAACTAGGAAACTTATCTTTTAAAATTCTAGCCTTTTTTAAAGGCTCTGCCATAAATGATTGTCCACCAAAGCCAGGCTCAACAGTCATTATCAAAACCATAAATAAATCATCGCAATACGGGAATACTTCTTCTATCGGAGTGTTTGGTTTAATCGCAATTGCAGGTTTTACTCCAAAACTTTTTATTTTTTCTATAACCTCTCTTGGGTTATTAAGACACTCGATATGAAAACTTATGATATCCGCGCCTGCATCTGCAAATGCCTCTATATATTCAAGTGGATAACTAAGCATCAAATGGACATCAAACGGGATTTTAGCACATGGTCGAAGACCCTTTACAATAAAAGAACCAAAACTGATGTTGGGTACAAAATGCCCATCCATTATATCCAAATGAATATAATCAGCATTATATACTTTTTCAATTTCGGATTGTAGATTTTTTACATCTGCAGCTAACACCGATGGTGCAATTTTCATATAAGTCCAATTGTCATGTATGCAACATAATTCAAAAATGTCACTTTCCACAACTTACCTTTCTTGTTACAGTTTTTAATTCTAATAATCACAAATATAGTACTCGTGTATAAAAAAACAAGCTAAAAAATCATTTAAAACAGAAGAAATAACCTTGTTAACAATTGCCTCTCTTTTCTATATTTTAACCTATTTTCAATCATTTTGCAAGAAAACAAATTGTTAATAATTATTACCAATTCAGAATTATAAATGGCGATATTTGTCGAATATCACAAATATAGCTTAAATTATTTTACCCTCGTTCACAAAAAATATCTAAAAAGGCGAATTAATTAGTGCAATTTTCAACTATTTCTGATATTTTGCACAAAGTAGAGATGAAAAATAATTTGCCGATAGTTCATCAAGCCGAAATTTTGAAAACAACATTGACTATTTCGCCATAAAACTATATAATATAGATAGGAAAGGTTGGAAAGATTATGGCATTTACACAATTACTTTCCATGTAGAAAATTTTTTTATTATTTAATAGGAGATGCATAAGATGTTCGACAGAGAAGTACTGGTACAAAATCAAGTGGGTTTGCACGCAAGACCTGCAACATTCTTCATTCAGAAAGCCAATGAGTTTAAAGCTTCAATTTGGGTTGAGAAAGAAGAAAGAAGAGTCAACGCGAAAAGCCTTTTGGGAGTCCTTTCTCTTGGTATAGTCGGAGGAACTAATATTCGAATTATCGCTGACGGTGCAGACGATAAAAACGCCGTTGACGGTTTAGTTGAATTAGTAGAATCCGGTTTTACTGATTAAGAGGAATGATTAATTGTTTAAACTATGCCTTATCAGGCGGAATTTCCCTAAAAGAAATTAAAAGGATAGGTTTTGGGCAGTAATTAAAATCTCGGTGGTTTTTTCATGACGACAAAAAACAATGAGGTATATAGCACAGGAGAATTAGGGGCTTTAGAGATGTGATTCAGGAATTATTCCTTGAAATCAATCGCTAATGCCCCTTTGGTAATATCCAAACCCTATACCTTCTAATTTATAGTCAATCAACTATTATTATTTTCGATTTGAGCGATTGTTTTGTCTGAAACAAGTTCAAACTAACTTAATTTTAAATACACCGCGCAGTTTCTCTCTTTGCGACAACGAGCGATGTGCTAATAATACTCTTATCATTACTTTCGCTGTACTTAGGGGTATTAGTGGTTTCTCTAAATTTTATACCCCGTACAGCGACGGATTGGAGTATCAATATGACACACGAAAACCCCAGAATAGATTTTTTGAAAAACAAAGCAGTTAACATGACACAAGGCTCAGGAGTTTATTTGATGAAAAATTCCAAAGGCTCGGTCATATATGTTGGTAAAGCAAAGTCATTGAAAAATCGTGTCACTTCCTATTTTGGGTCTGATAAAAACCATGGAATTAAAGTTATCGCAATGGTTTTGCATGTTTATGATTTCGATTACATTATAACCGACAACGAGTTCGAAGCTTTAGTTCTTGAAAACAGTCTTATAAAGCAACATAAGCCTAAGTATAATATCTTACTGAAAGATGACAAAGGGTATTCATATATTAAGATATCTGCACCCCCTTGGTCTAAGATAAGTGCCGTTAAACAAAAAGACGATGACGACTCTAAATATCTTGGACCTTACATCAGTTCTTGGAGTGCGAAAAATATTGTTGACGAAGTTAATAAAATTTTCATGCTCCCCACATGCAACAAAAATTTTGGCAAGAACGCACCTGCCTCCCGTCCTTGTTTAAACTATTATATAAAGCAATGTCTCGCTCCTTGCAAGGGAAGAACTTCAGAAAAGCAATATCGCACTTTAATAGGAGAAGCTCTTGAGTTTGTGAACAAAGGCGCGGTCGCTTCAATTAAAGAGTTACAAAATCAAATGAATGAACTATCCGAAAACATGGAATTCGAAAAAGCTGCAATAATCAGAGACAGGATTTCTGCTATACAAAAAATCAACGACAAACAAAAAATCGTCGAAAGTTCTATTCCAAAACAAGATGTGATTGCCTTTGCAACTACAGGTGACAAATGCGCTTTTACTGTTCTAAAATTTGATAAAAGCAGACTTTGCAACCGACAAGATTATATTTTTGAAAATGAAAAACCTGAACTGATTATGGAGGAATTTTTACTTAGATACTATGAAAATAATGAAGTTCCCCCTCGTGTAACGGTTGAATTCCCTCCTGAAAACTCGGAACTTCTCACAAAATGGCTTTGTGAAAAGGCAGGTAGGAAAGTGGAAATCTTTACTCCTCAAAAAGGTGACCAGCTCAGTTTACTGCAAATGTGCAAAAACAACGCAGCAGAAAAATTAACAGACGGTAGCACAAAAAAGGGCAGAGATGTTTATGCTCTTGAAGAATTATCGAAGCTTTTAAATCTGAAAAAGTTGCCATTATACATTGAAAGTTATGATATCAGTAATCTTTCAGGTGGTGAAAACGTTGGTGCAATGATTGTTTACAGAGACGGAAAACCACACAAAAAAGCATATAGAAAATTCAAAATTAAAACCATTGACGGACAAGATGACTACGGATCTATGCGAGAAGTTTTACTCAGACGATTTTTAAGATACGACGAAAAGCTTGACGAGGACGAGGGCTTTGGAAAACTTCCTGACTTGATTTTACTTGACGGAGGCAAAGGTCATGTTTCAGTTGTAAAATCCACATTAGTCGAACTTGGACTTGATATCCCCGTATTCGGAATGGTGAAAGACAACAAGCACAAGACAAGGGCAATTGCAACTGACGGTGGTGAAATTTCGGTGACATCGGGAAGAAGTGCTTTTACTTTAATTTCTTCAATTCAAGAAGAAGTTCACCGTTTTGCGATTGGATATCACCGTGTTTTAAGAAAGAAAAACACCATCAATTCAGCACTTCTTGAAATAGAGGGAATAGGAAAATCTAGGGCGACTGCATTATTGAAACACTTCAAAACCATAGAAAAAATTTCTCTTGCAACACTTGATGAATTGCTTTTAGTGAATGGAATGACAGAAAAAGCAGCAAAATCAGTTATAAATTATTATAAAGGTTCTAAAATTTAACAATTTTGTTGCATTTTGCCGTTGACTTTTTGCTTGATTAATGCAATAATAATATATATTATGTAAATCTGTGGCTAAAACTCTGTTTTCACTGTTTTGCAACTATTATTTCGGAGGGTTTTTCAACATTAATGAGAATAATATCAGGCGAGAGACGAGGTAAAAAACTTGAAACTCCACAGGGTATGGACGTACGCCCCACTACCGACAGAGTGAAAGAAAACCTCTTTAATATAATTCAATTTGATATTTCTGACAAACATTTCTTGGACATGTTTGCAGGCAGCGGACAAATTGGACTTGAGGCAATCAGCCGTGGCGCAAAATGCGCTACTTTAATTGACAACAGTTTAAATTCGGTATCAGTTTGCAAAAAAAATGCAGAAGCAACCGGTTTCTCTTCAAGAGTAAAAATAGTAAATGCAAATTCATTAAACTATGTTAAAAACGGTCAAGAGATTTTTGATGTTGCTTTTCTAGATCCTCCCTATGCCGACGGATTGTTGGAAGAGAGTCTTGAAATAGTCTCTCAAAAAATAAACCGTGAAGGCGCAATCGTATGTGAATATCCTGTAGGCGTAGCTTTGCCTGAGATAGTCGGAGATTTTGTAAAAGAAAAAACATATGTATACGGAAAAATTTCATTAAGCATATACAGAAATCAAGATATATAGGTGGTCTTATTTTATGATAACAGCATTGTGCCCCGGCAGTTTCGACCCTATCACTTTGGGTCATTTAGATATTTTGATAAGAGCTACAAAGATTTTTGATAAAGTTATTGTTGCTATAGCCACAAATCCATCAAAGACTTTCAGCTTTACAGTCGATGAAAGAATTGACTTTTTATTAAAAGCAACAAAAAGCGTTGGAATAGAAATCGAAGTTGATACAGTTAGCGGTCTTTTGGCAGATTATGCAAAGAAAAAGAATGTTGACGTTGTAGTAAAAGGACTTCGAGCTATGACAGATTTCGAATATGAATTTCAAATGGCACTCACAAACAAAAAGCTTAATCCCGAACTTGAAACTATGTTTATACCAACAAGCTCTGACAGCATGTTTTTGAGTTCAAGCATGGTAAAGCAAGTTGCCTCATTAGGCGGTGACATTTCGCATTTTGTTCCTGAATGCATTTTAAATCCAATAAAAGATAGATTGTGTTCTAAGGATTTTTGATTAGTAACACTTTTTACATGGTTTTTTCTAGGGTAGCACTTCTATTTTCTGTGTTCCCTTATATTATATAAGCTGTTTCTATGCGGCGGAATGGAGTTAAACATGAGTAACAATCAAGCAAATATTGAAGATTTACTGGACGAACTATATGATGTTATGGACAAAGGGTGGGGACTTCCTTTATCTGGAGGCAAGGTCTTTGTTGACGCAGAAGAAGCAAGATCTATTCTTGAGGAAATAAGAGATGCAATCCCTGCAGAAATAAGGAAAGCAAAAAACATTGTTGCTGAAAGAGAAAAGATTTTAGAGCAGGCACAAAGAGAAGCAGAAGCTGCTCTTAGACTCACACAAGAAAAAATAAAAAAACTTGTAAACGAAAACAATATTGTTCGTGAAGCGCAAATGCAAGCAAACCAAATTATGTTAGATGGACAGGCTAAAATGAAAGAAATGGCTAAAGCCTCTTCCGAATATATTGATGATATAATGAAGCAAGCCGACGATAGTTTATCTTCTTCTTTGGCCCAGCTTAGACAAACACGCCAAAATATAAAAGCCGCACAAAAATGATTTTGCACTGCTTAAGCAAATATTTATGTGATTTTTTTGCTAATTTGCACTATAACACT
>CAYJBU010000074.1:0-12603 GCA_964368155.1 uncultured Eubacteriales bacterium
TAAATATATATATAAATATTAATAAATTTTGTATAACAAAATTATACTGCAAACTATAGCAAAAGTCAATATACTTTAACTTGATAAGCTAAATTATTTATTTAAATAAACATATAAATTACTCATCTTTCATGTATTTAAGTATATCTTCAAGAACTTCAATAGATTTCCTTTTGTTTAATTTAATAGACAAATGTGGAATGTTCCCAGCATTTAATAAAACTTGCCCTTTCATTTTAGAAACAAGTCTTGCAATTCTTTCCATTTCAATTTTATCAAGATATAACAAAAGACTGTCGCCTCGTTGTTTAACTTCTTTAATAAAATATGAAATAGCAGTATTTCTAAGCAATGCTATTTTAATCAAACCTTGTAGCGCTTGTGGGGGTTCTCCAAATCTATCGATTAATTCGTCAACGACATCTTGAGAGTCTTCTTCGTTTCTAATGTCGGTAATTCTTCTATAAATTTCAAGCCTGTTTTGAGTGGCTTTTATATAATCATCGGGAATATGAGCTTCGATTTGTATATCAATGGAACATTCTCTGACTGCTATAGGTAGCTCTTCACCTTTCATAAGTGCTACTGCTTCGTTTAAAAGTTTTAGATACATATCATAGCCAACACTTTCCATGTGACCGTGTTGTTCACCACCAAGAATATTACCTGCTCCTCTTATTTCTAAGTCTCTCATTGCAATTTTAAAACCACTTCCAAACTCGGTAAAATCTCGAATAGCAGACAACCTTTTTTGAGCAATTTCACTTAGTACTTTTCTAGGAGAATAAGTAAAATAAGCGAATGCGCGCCTGTTGCTTCTGCCTACTCTACCTCTGATTTGATGAAGCTGTGACAAACCCATTTTATCTGCGTTATCTATAATCAATGTATTTGCATTAGGAACATCTACACCGGTTTCAATGATTGTCGTACAGACTAGAACGTCTATTTCGTGCTCCATGAGCTGTCTCCAAACTTCTGAAAGCTCTTTTTCGTCCATTTTACCATGACCAACTCCAACTCTTGCCTGTGGAATTTTAGCAACAATTTGTGAGGCGATATCATGAATAGTCGAAACATTGTTGTGGAGATAGTAAACCTGACCTCCACGTCTTAATTCTTTTTTTATCGCATCAATTATAACACCAGCGTCGTGCTCGAGAACATAAGTTTGTACAGGGTGTCTGTCTTGTGGAGGCTCTTCAATTACTGACATGTCACGCACCCCTGAGAGCGCCATATTTAGTGTTCTGGGAATCGGAGTAGCTGATAAGGTAAGGACGTCAATCGTTTTGCAAACTTCTTTCAGACGTTCTTTTTGTGCGACACCAAATCTTTGTTCCTCGTCTATAATCGCCAGTCCTAAGTCGCGAAATTGTACATCTTTAGAAATTAATCTGTGAGTGCCAATAATTATATCAACATCTCCTCGTTTAAGTCTTCTTAAAATGTCGTTTTTTTGTTGAGTTGTTCTAAATCGAGATAACATTTCAATTGTGATTGGAAAGTTACCCATTCTTTTTATGATTGACTGGAAGTGTTGCCAAGCGAGAATTGTTGTAGGAACTAAAATAGCGCATTGTTTTCCTGCGGTAACACATTTAAAGGCTGCTCTTAAAGCAACTTCTGTTTTTCCAAAGCCAACGTCACCGCAAAGCAGTCTATCCATAGGAATAATAGATTCCATGTCATTTTTTATTTCTGCTGCACAGCGTAATTGGTCGTCAGTTTCATCAAATTCAAAATAAGCTTCAAAGTCTCTTTGCCAAGAGTCATCTTCTGGAAAAGCAAATCCCTTTTGTTTTAATCTTTCTGCATATAGTTTTATCAATTGTTTCGCGATATCTTTAACGGCAGAGCGGACTTTTGCTTTAGCCTTTTGCCACTCGGCACCACCTAGAGTATGAACTTTAATTAATCCATCTTCTCGTGGACCGATATATTTCGCCACTGTGTCTAGTTGTGTTACAGGGACGTATAGAGCATCTTTTTTTGCATATTCGATTTTTATATAATCCTTTATCGTTCCAAGTGCTTCCATTTGATGTATGCCTTGAAAAATTCCTATACCATGCGTGCTTTGTACAACATAGTCGCCTATATTCAACTCTGCTAAACTATATATCATTTGAGAGTTTTTGTCTTTTTTCTCTTTTTTCTTTTTGAGTGAACCTCCACCTACAATCTTCCCATGTGAAACTAGCGCGAAATCAGCTGAAGGAAACTCAAAACCAGCAGACAAACCGCCTGTTGTTATTACTACAGTGCCTTTTTGGACTACTGAAAACTTTTCTAGGTATTGAGCAGGAATATTTGACTCTCTAAGTTCATCTGCTAGACTAGCAGCGGCTCTTTCTGTTGCAACAAGGACAACACAACGAAGTTTTCTGCTTAAAAAGGACTGTAAATCTTCTTTTAATAACTCGGTACTTCCACCCCATAAAGAAAGCTGTTTTACAGTCATATTAATCAATGTTTTTGTCGGGATTTCATAACTTCCTCTGGCAAAATTGTCGAGAAATAGCGCTGGTAAGGTATCGCATTTTGAAAGTGCATATACCCAATCTTCGCAATATTTATCAAGTCCTTTGCATAGCACTCCATCATGAAACATGTCTTTCATGTCTTCGTGCAACTGCCAATTTGAAGTGCGCACTCTCTCTTTTATTTTACTGCTTTGCGAAAAAACAACGATAGAATTTTCTCTTTTGAAATAATCAAAAAGAGTAGAAGTTTTTTCATATACTAAAGTGATAAATTTATCTAGATTAGAAATGTGTTGGTTTGTTGTTAATTTAGCTTTTTCTTTTTCCAAAAACTCTCTTGCTATAGCAGCTGTTTTGCCCCTCAAAGATTTTGAAAGCTCATCTATTTTTTTAACTAATAACGAATTGTTCTTAGGAATTACTTCAATAGCTGGAGATATTTCCACAAATTCGATTTGTTCGTCTCTTCTTTGTGAATCTAAATCAAAATATGAGATACTATCAATTTCGTCGCCCCAAAACTCTATCCTTACAGGTTTATCAGTAGCAGGAGAGAAAAAATCAATAATGCCTCCTCTGTGGCTGAATTGCCCAATTCCGTCGATTTGCTCGCATCTGACATATCCACATAAAACAAGCGAATTCAAAAGTGTGTCTTGAGAAACTTCGTCGCCTACTTTTATGTTAATGCATCTATCTATTAATTCATTTTCAGGTATAGTTAATTGAAGTGCTGCGTCAATAGTAGTAACAATGCATTTGCACTCATTGTTAACCAAATGACTCAGCGCTTCTAATCTTTGACGTTCAAATTCATGTGAGACTCCTGAACTATCACGGAATGTAAAATCACGCAAGGGATAAAAAATTGATTTCACTCCCAGACTGTTCAAATCGGATAGGGTTTTATTGCATTCAGGTTCATCAGCACATATATATAACACTTTTTTGTCGTGTTCACGGCTAATTGCAGAAACTAATACAGTTTTGTGAATTGAAGATAATCCTGTTACGATAGCAGGAACTTTAAAATCCTTTACTGCTGATGATAATTCCCTATATTGCTCATTTGTTTTTAGTGCTTCTAAAATAAAATTCATATTATGACTACGTCATTTTCGCCGAACAAACTATACCAAAGTAAAGAGTTTGTCGCCCGTGACTATACCTTTCTTTAATAAACTAACAAATCTCTACGTCATTTTCGCCGAACAAACTATACCAAAGTAAAGAGTTTGTCGCCCGTGACTATACCTTTCTTTAATAAACTAACAAATCTCTACGTCATTTTCGCCGAACAAAGTTTAAACAAATAAATTAAACTTGTCGCACGTGACTATACCTTTCTTTCGATCTGTGGTTGTCGCATTATCAAATTATCTCGCCAGAATAAACAAACCGCTGTAGGGGGCTGTCGCAATAAAGTAATCTTGCGCAAGGTGCGTCCCTACAACACCTAATTCAGTTTTGCAATTTGACGAGAAAATTCCTTAATGCGGCAACCCCGAAATTCAGTGATTTCTTCCCTTTTTTATGGAAGGGCGTAGAATGCCTTCTCTGCTTTTTGTTTATTTTCGCCTTAATTTGACAGCCCCTTTAAGAACTATATAAATTCATTGCCTTGTCAACTTTATCTCCAATCATTAGCTCTACTGCGCTGCAAATATTTTCTGAGATTAGTTTTAATGAATCTAACTCTTTTTGAGTAAATTCGGATAAAACCCAATCAGCAAGTTCAAAGTCGGGATGAGGTTTATTGCCCACTCCAATTTTAATTCTTGGAAATTGGTCATTTCCACTCAAATAAATGATGTTTTTCATTCCGTTTTGACCTCCGTCACTCCCTTTTAGTCTAATGCGTACCTTGCCAAAGTCCAAAGCAACATCGTCCAAGATTACTATTACATTTTGTGGAGGTACGTTATAAAAATTCATAGCTTCAACAACTGCTTGCCCAGATAAATTCATATAGGTATCAGGTTTCAAAAGTAAAACCTTTTTGTTTTCGATTTTTGTTTCAGCAATTATGCTTTTGAATTTAAGCTTCTTAAACTCTACATTATACTTTTTGGCTATAGAATCAATCGCAATGAAACCTGCATTATGTCGAGTGTTGATGTATTTTCTTCCGGGATTTCCTAGTCCTACTATAATATAATCCAAATTGACACCTCGTATTTAATATTTTACCATAACATTATGACAGAAAATACTCGATTTTTCAAGGTTAATTGGAAATATTAAAAAAAATTTGAAAAAAATTGAAATTTTTTTAAAAAACTCTAGTAATTTAAAAATTTTTTTGTTATAATATGAAGGATTGAGATAGGTTATTGCATTATCTCAAATTAAACAAGTCAACAATCGAGCATACTCGATAATTTTAGGAGGTATTTTTTAATGGCGCAAAAATTCGTTTATCAATTTAGCGAAGGCGACGGAAGCATGAAAGAACTTCTTGGTGGTAAAGGTGCAAACCTAGCTGAGATGACAAAATTAGGTCTTCCAATTCCACAAGGTTTCACAATTTCTACAGAGGCTTGCACACAGTATTATGATGATGGCAAAAAAATCAATGATGCTATCCAAGCTGAAATCATGGAAAACATCACAAAAATGGAAGAGACAGTAGGCAAAAAATTCGGGGACAAAACTAACCCTCTACTAGTTTCAGTTCGTTCAGGCGCAAGAGCTTCTATGCCTGGTATGATGGATACAATCCTCAACCTAGGTCTAAATGACGAAGTTGTTGAAGCTATGGCTACTACAACAGGAAACCCAAGATGGGCTTATGACTGCTACAGAAGATTTATTCAAATGTACAGTGATGTTGTTATGGAAGTTGGTAAAAAATACTTCGAAGAGCTTATTGATGAAATGAAAGAGTCAAAAGGCATTACAGAAGATACAGACCTAACTGCTGACGATTTAAAAGCATTAGCTAATCAATTCAAAGCAGAATATAAAACAAAACTAGGTTCTGATTTCCCATCTGACCCAAAAGAGCAATTAATGGGCGCAGTTAAAGCTGTTTTCAGATCATGGGACAACCCAAGAGCTAACTTCTACAGAATGCAAAACGAAATTCCTTATTCATGGGGAACAGCAGTTAACGTTCAAATGATGGCTTTTGGTAACAAAAACAATGATTCTGGTACTGGCGTTGCATTTAGTCGTGACCCAGCTACAGGAGCAAAAGAACTTATGGGCGAGTTCCTAATAAATGCACAAGGTGAAGACGTTGTTGCAGGTATCAGAACCCCACAACCTATTTCAGAGCTTAAGGAAATTATGCCTGAAGTATATCAAGAGTTTGTTGAAACATGCACAAAACTTGAAAATCACTATCATGACATGCAAGACATGGAGTTTACAATTGAAGATAGAAAACTTTACATGCTTCAAACAAGAAATGGTAAAAGAACTGCTGCTGCTGCTTTAAAAATCGCTTGTGATTTAATCGACGAGGGTATGAAAACAGAAGAAGATGCAGTGTTGATGATTGATCCAAAACAATTAGATGCTTTATTACATCCACAATTCGATGCTAAAGCACTTAAAGCTACAGCTCCAATTGGAAATGCTCTTGCTGCTTCTCCGGGTGCTGCTTGCGGTAAAGTTGTATTTACAGCTGAAGACGCAGTTGTTCTTGGTGAAAAAGGCGAGCCTGTAATATTGGTAAGACTTGAGACTTCTCCTGAAGATATCGAGGGTATGCACCATGCACAAGGAATTTTAACTGCTCGTGGTGGTATGACTTCTCACGCAGCTGTTGTTGCTCGTGGTATGGGTACTTGCTGTGTATCTGGTTGCACAGAGCTTAAAATTGACGAACATGGTAAAACATGCTCACTTGGTGGACAAACATTTGTTGAAGGCGACTTTATGTCACTTGACGGTTCAACAGGTAATGTTTACGGTTGTGCAATTCCTACAGTTCCTGCTTCTATCGGTGGAGACTTCGACAGAATTATGTCACTAGCAGATAAATATAGAACATTAAAAGTTAGAACAAATGCAGATACACCAGCTGACGCTGAGCAAGCAATTAACTTTGGTGCAGAGGGTATTGGACTTTGCAGAACTGAGCATATGTTCTTCGAAGCTGATAGAATTGCTGCAATTCGTGAAATGATTTGTTCTGATACAGTTGAGCAAAGAGAGGCTGCACTTGCTAAAATCGAGCCAATGCAACAAAGCGACTTTGAGCAACTTTATACAGTTATGCAAGGTTTCCCTGTTACAATTCGTTTCTTAGACCCACCTCTACACGAATTCGTTCCAACAGCTGATGCTGATATCGAATTATTAGCAAACACACAAGGTAAAACTGTTCAAGAAATAAAAGATATAATTGAATCATTACACGAGTTTAACCCAATGATGGGTCACCGTGGTTGCCGTCTTGCTGTAACATATCCTGAAATTGCTGCTATGCAAACAAGAGCAGTTATCAAAGCGGCTATTGCTGTGAACAAAGCAAACCCAGGCGTTGCACCAGTAATTCCACAAATCATGATTCCACTTATCGGTGAAGTTGCAGAGCTTTCTTTTGTTAAGAAAACAGTTGTTGCTACTGCAGATGCAGTTATTGCTGAAGCTGGTATTGAGCTTAAATATGAAGTTGGTACAATGATTGAAATCCCAAGAGCTGCTTTAACAGCTGACGAGATTGCAAAAGAAGCTGAGTTCTTCTCATTCGGTACTAACGACCTTACACAAATGACATTCGGATTTAGCCGTGATGACGCTGGTAAGTTCTTAAATGCATATTATGAAAATAAAATCTATGAGAACGATCCATTTGCTCGTATCGACAAAAACGGAGTTGGAAAACTAGTTGAAATGTCAGTTAAACTTGGTAAATCAACAAATCCAACAATGCACTTCGGTATTTGCGGAGAGCACGGTGGAGATCCTACTACTGTTGAGTTCTGCCACAATGTTGGTCTACACTATGTTAGTTGCTCACCTTTCCGTGTGCCTATCGCAAGACTTGCAGCAGCACAAGCGGCAATTAAAAGTAAATAATCAAGTATACTAATATACATTTTTATTTATATTATTTAATTAAAGAAGGGTATAGGCAGAAACACTGCCTATACCCTTAAAATATTATGGGAGTTGAGAAAAGATGAATAAAAAACCAAATGTAATTGTAATTTACGCAGATGACCTTGGATACGGAGATTTATCTTGCTATGGTGCTGAAGATATTAAAACTCCAAACGTTGATAAACTTATTGAAAACGGTATTCGTTTCAACAGTGGATATTCAACTTCTGCAGTTTGCACGCCAGCTAGATACAGCCTTTTAACAGGGTCATATCCTTTTAGAAATCCATACACGAAAATTTTGACCGGGGACGCTAAATGCATTATCGAAAAAGATCAAATGACCTTAGCCAAAGTCTTCAAAAAAGCTGACTACAATACTGCAGTTATTGGTAAGTGGCATTTAGGACTTGGAAACAATGATTTAGATTTTAACAAGGAAATATCTCATACACCTAACGACTTAGGTTTTGATTATTCCTTTATTTTCCCTGGAACAAATGACAGAACACCTTGTGTCTATGTAGAAAATAAAACTGTCTTAAATTTAGACCCTAATGACCCTATCGAAGTGAAGTATGTTCAAGATTGCCCGTTTGATGATATAGATACATATCACAAAAATCCTGAAAAACTAAGAATGATTTCCTCGCATGGACACAACAACAGCATTATTAACGGTGTTGGAAGAATTGGTTATATGAGAGGCGGAAAGAAAGCTCTTTGGAAAGACGAAGACTTAGCTGAGACTTTCTTAGGAAAACTTAAAGATTTCATTAGTGATAGTGGAGAAAATCCTTTCTTTGCGTTCTATTCTTTGCATCAACCTCATGTACCAAGAGTTCCAAATCCTAAATTTGTTGGAGCAACAAACTTAGGACCAAGAGGAGATGTTATAGTAGAGCTTGACTGGTGTGTTGGCGAGCTACAAAAGTTCCTAGAAGAAAAAGGCTTAATCGACGATACAATTATTATTTTCTCAAGTGATAATGGACCAGTTTTAAATGATGGATATTATGATGATTGTGTTGAGAAACTAGGCACACACAAGCCAGCAGGTCCACTTAGAGGCGGAAAATATAGTAAATTTGAGGGCGGAGCTAGAGTTCCTTTCATTGTTTCTTGGAAAAATAATATTAAATCTACAACCTCTGATGCAATTGTAAGTCAAGTGGATATGGTTGCTAGTTTTGCTTCTATTTTAGGAGTTCAACTCACTGGAAATGAAGCGCCTGACAGCCTAGATATGAGCGATTTAATATTAAATAAGAGTTGCATAGGCAGAGAGGAAGTATTGTTTGAAAATGTAAACAAAGCAATGGTTCTTAGACGTGGAAAATGGTCTTACCTTTCACCTAGCGAGGGCAAGTTCCTCATTAAATCTACTAACACAGAAGTAGGAAACACAAAAGATAAAATGCTATTTAACTTGCAATACGATTTACCTCAAAAATCCAATATATATGACGAATACCCGCAAATTGCTGATGATATGAGTAACAGAATAGAGCAAATTCTATCTAGCGAAAAAACAAGATAAACTACTTAAAGGAGTTCTTTTGCTATGACAGAAGAACTCCTGTCATTTTTTGTGGTTTTAACTGATGAATAACTATATGTTATTGTAGGTATTCATTAGCTATATTTTCAAATTTGGATGTTATATGAAAGGGGACGTAAATGAAGAGATGTTTAATATATTTAAAAGATATGAAGAAGTTAATTGCACTTGCGCTTGGTCTTAAGTTTTTTGCTGCAATTACTGAACTAACTATACCGTTTTTGCTTGATTTTATGATTGATGTAGCCGCACCTACCAAAGATATCTATTTTATCACTTTTACTGCTTTGGCTATGGTAGCCTGTGCGTTGTTAACTGCTTTAGGGAATTTGTGGGGGAATCGTACTGCTGCCAAAATTTCTAGAAATTCTGTTGAAAAATTAAGAAACGATGTATTCACAAAAGTATACAGTTTAAACATTGATCAATTAGACGAACTAACAATTTCTAGTGCGGTTTCAAGGCTGACAACCGATGTTCAAAATATTCATCAATTTATAAATTTTATTATGAAAATGGGGCTGCGAGCACCGACAATCATTGCAGGTGGAATAATTTTTACAGTTATTTTAGATGTTAAGTTAAGTCAAGTTTTATTTATTCTTTTTCCAATTATTGCAATTATTTCTTATATTACTACAAAAAAGGGTTCGAATTTACACAGAGGAATTCAAATTGCTAACGATGATCTTGTAAATGTAACAAGAGATTCCGTTTCAGGAATAATGGAAATTAAAGCATACGCAACAGAAGAAAAAGAAAAAATGAGATTTGAAAAAATAATAGAGAACCTAAGAAAAAGTGAAATGAAAACAGCAAAAATGATGTCTATGTTTTCACCAGGAATTAATCTGCTATTAAACTTAGGGCTAGTTGTAGTTATTGGAATGGGTGCATTTTTTGCAAAAGATGGAACGACTACACCTAGTAATATTATCGCTTTTTTAAGTTATTTCACAATGATATCAGCTTCGCTTTTAGCGGTAAACCGATTGTTTATCGCAATGGCGAGGGGAATTGCTTCAGGAACTAGAATTGAACAACTTTTATATATAAAAACAGAAGACAAAACCAATGATAAAACTGCTTCAGATAAAAAAGCTAAATATATCATTTTTGATGATGTTTCTTTTAAATACGGAAGTGCATATGAGGTTGTTAACAATATAAGCTTCTCTTTGAATCAAGGGGAAACTCTGGGGATTTTAGGTCCTACTGGTTCAGGAAAAAGTACAATAATTAATCTTTTGCAAGGTTTTTATAGACCTACAAAAGGTTCGATTTACATTGATGGTGAAAATATCGCTCATATGAAAGAGCAAGACATTCATAAGAAATTTGGTGTTGTCATGCAAAATGATTGCCTTTTTTCAGACTCTGTCAAAGGAAATATTAAAATTGGTCGTTCTTTGGAAGATGAAAACATGTGGCAAGCATTGGAAGTAGCTGATTTGAAAAATTTTATCAGTAAAAAGAAAAAAGGTCTTGATTTCCCAATCAGATCCGGAGGTGCAAATCTTTCAGGTGGTCAACGACAAAGACTTCTAATTGCTAGAGCTATTTCAAAACAACCTGATATATTAATTTTAGACGATAGCAGTTCTGCATTAGATTACACAACAGATGCGAAAATCAGACGCTCTATCTCAGAAAAAATGAATTGTACTACAGTTATAATTGCACAGAGAATAACTTCTCTGATGGACTCACACAAAATATTATTCCTAACAGATAAAGGTTCAATTTCTGCTATAGGAACTCACGAGGAACTTATGGCAAACTCAGTATCCTATAGAGAAATGTGGGAACATCAGACTAGAGGAGGTAATTATGGCTCAATATAAGATAAACTTAGAGGAGAAAGAGAAACAAAAATTTAATAAAAATACTGTTAAAAGACTGTTTTCGTATCTATTGAATTACAAATTGCATATTTCCGTTATACTTGTTTTAGTATTAATCAGCAATATTTTACTAGTGTTAATTCCTGCAGTTTCAGGTCAAGCGATTGACATAATAGAAAAAACTTCTGGGCAAGATTTTGACGGAGTAATCCGATTATGCATTATCATGGCAATAATGTATATAGTTTCAGCAGTAATGTCATATTTTAATTCGTTTATTTTCAATGTGGTTGGGCAAAAAGTCGCTTTTCAACTTAGGAAAGAAACATTTTCGAAAATACTCGACCTTTCTGTTAAATCACTGTCAAAATATCAATCTGGTGAAGTTATTAGTCGTCTAACATACGACATTAACTTGATTTCAACATCTATAACAAACGACTTTGTTCATATTGCGACTGTTATTGTAACTGTTGCAGGAACTGTGGTTATGATGCTAGGTACTAGCCCTCATTTGTTCTTGATTTATTTTATAATAGTACCTGTGTCTTTGTTTTTTGCAAAGAGCCGAGCAAAATTTGTTAGACCCCTTTATAGTGCAAGGTCTAGGGATATAGGTGATTTATGTAGATATATTGACGAAAAAGTAACTGGTACTAAAACTATTCGTGCTTATTGTGCAGAGGAGTTTTATTGTGAAGAGTTTTCTCAAGTTAACAAACAAGCTTGCGACTCACAATATAAAGCTGAATACCACGCTAGTGTAATTTTCCCTTTCATGAACTTTTTTTCAAATCTATCGTTGGCAATTATTTCATTCGTAGGAATTTTGCTTTATTTATCGAGTATTTTAACACTTGGAAACATCTCTACTTTCGTTTTATATTCAAGAAGATTTTTAGGGTCTGTCAGTGAAATTTCAAATGTATTTAGTGAAATACAATCTGCCTTATCAGCATCAGAAAGAGTGTTTGCTGTGCTTGATGAAGAAATTGAAGAAGATAAAATTGATGAAATTCCCGAAAAAATTTCTGGTGATATATCAATCCAAAATATAGATTTTGGATACAACGATGAACAACTCGTCCTAAAAAATTTAACGCTCGATGTTAAAGAAGGTGAAACAGTAGCAATAGTAGGAACAACTGGGTCGGGTAAAACAACATTAATCAGCCTACTAATGCGATTTTATGATGTTAACTCCGGAAAAATTCTGATAAATGGTATTGATATTACAGAAATTCCTCGTAAGCACTTAAGGAAAAATTTCTCTTTAGTTCTTCAAAATAGTTGGATTTTTAATGATACAATCAAGAACAACATCGCTTACGGTAGCCTAAATGCTACTGATGAACAAATAATTAATGCTGCAAAAATGGCTCATGTTCATGATATTATTATGGCTTTGCCAAGAAAATACGAAACTGTCTTAAATGAAAACGCTGTGAACTTATCAAAAGGTCAAAAACAACTCATTTCTATTGCAAGATGTATAATGCAAAATGCAGATATGTTGATTCTTGACGAGGCAACATCAAATGTTGACACAGCTACAGAAAAAAGGATTAGCGATGCGATGTCTAATTTAAGAAAAAATAAAACTTGCTTTATTATTGCACATAGACTTTCTACAATTCAAGACGCAGATAAAATAGTT
>CAYJBU010000075.1:0-12575 GCA_964368155.1 uncultured Eubacteriales bacterium
CATTAAGGAATTTTCTCGTCAAATTGCATAAACTGAATTAGGTGTTGTAGGGACGCCAAAGCGAATAAAATCGCTTGTGCGGGTGTCCGAAAAAAACACGTTAAAAACACACGGACACTCGCAAGGCTACATTGTGCAAGATTACTTTAGTGCGACAGCCCCGTCCGTAACATTTCTCAGTATAATGATTAAATGAATATGATTAGGCATAATTACGTATTTATCAATAACTACAGTGGGTGTATAAATATTATTTATTTTATTAAGTTCACCCTCAATAATTAATCCATATTCGCTTAAATGTACATTGTCGATAAACGGACGACCAAAGGTCGCCCCTACATTCCATAACAATTGCAGTTTATCTTTAATGCATATCGTCACAAAATATTCACCATTTTGTGAATAATCGTAATCTTTCAGCCTAATAGATTTTCGTTTTGGTAATTCCATAAATCACCTCGTAAATGATTATAATAAAAGTTAAGTATCTATTCTCTTTAAATCAGAAATCGCTTTATTGCGGTAAACTAAATCTGTTCTACTGTCAAAACCTTGATTTTCCCAAAAAGTGTTACCTTTTTCATTCTTTTCGAAAACCACAAGAAATACTTTGCTAATTCCTTCATCTTTTAGAGAATTCATTGCTGCATCTAGTAATTTTTCTCCAACACCTTTTCTCTGTTCTTCTTGAACTACAGCTGTATGATAAATTACACCTCTTCGTCCATCGTGACCTGCTATAATTACACCGATTATGCAATTTTCATTTTCTGCAACAAAACATGTATTAGGATTCCTTATTAAGTATTTGTTTATACCATCTTTCGAATCATCGATATCATTCAGTCCCAATCCAGGTGTGTTTATCCATAATTCATAGACACTATCATAATCATTAATCGTCATTTTTCTTATCTGCATAAGTACCTCCTCGTTATATAAATCGCACGGTTAAAAAGCTAACTCTACAAATTTTCAGAATTAGCCAAATAACTTGTACAGTCACTATACCATAAAGTTAAAAAAATACTACTGATAAAATAGATAAAAGAAAAGCACTTGTAGTTTTTAGGTGACAGCTCCCTCTATACCAAATTATTTTTTTTCTTGCTTCATATGGTCTTGAATATGAGCCAAAAAGCATCACAATCTATCCCGTTTTATAAATTTTCCATACTATCTTTATTGTGCATAAAAATAGTGCTGTTTATGTTATTATTTAAAGACTTCGACATTTGAGTATAAATCTTATAGTACCTATGTCCGAACTCGCGTAGAGACTTTGCGTTAAAATGCAAATTATCTGGATTAGAAGTAAGTCCGTTTGAAGAAACATATGCGCAGTTCTCTTTATCTGTAGCAATCTTTTGCATAATATCATTGATTAAACTGTAGTTTTTCATATTCTCATTTTCATAATTGATAAGATAATCTCCTAAGCCACCTAAAATAAAAGGTACATCGCCGAGATCCTCTCTAAAGCAATCTATAACAGCTCGAAGTTTAGCTTCGTATACCTCGGGATTATCACAATTACTTTCTCCTTGATGCCAAAGTATGCCCGAAAAGTCAGAATTTCTAATAGCAAGCTTTGCCTGAAAAACAGCGTTGTCATAGAGTGGCTCGCCTCGTTGCCATGCCTCGATTTTAGACCCTCCGTCCGCACAAGGGATAAGTCCTATTACAGTATGGTTATTATCGCGTATATAATCTTCAGCAAAACTTGCAGCTAAATTCACACCGGAAAATGCTCTGTCATAGTTTAACGGCTCCCACATAACACGCCATATTCCATTCACAAGCGTTACTATTCTCTCGCTTTGTATGGGCTCCACTTCCCCTATAAATCCGCGTCCAGCCATGTTGGATTGTCCCACCAGTAAAAATGATTTTATCATGATTTTATCTCCTAAAAAAGTTTTATCTGATTAACAAAAGTCAGACTTTAAATATCTAACCATATAATGTGTTTAGCGAATTATCTACTTTTGATGACACTCATATTCTTGCTGTCTTTCGTATTTGCGTAATTCGCACTCATATGTTAGAAATAATCAATATTTGTGTTAGCGTGTTTCTTAATAGATTTTTTGTTTTTTGGGTCGTCTAGCTCTGGAATTGCACCTGCAGCAATCGCCCACAAATACACGCTTGCAGTCGTGCCATAGGGTGAATATCGCTTTCTATATCGCTCAAACATTTCCCTTGTGACTTCTTTATGGCGATAGAGCATACGAAGTCCACGGTGTATTGCAATGTCTCCGTAGCTTAACACGTTTTTGCGTTGCAAAGCACTTGCGAGAAGCATTTCTGCTGTCCACACACCTATGCCTTTTAATGATGATAACTCCTTAATCACCTCTGCATCGGTAAGCTTGCTCAGTTTTTCAAGATTTAATTCACCACTGCACACCTTTAGTGCAAAATCCTTCATATATTCTGCTTTCTTAAAAGTAGTGCCAAAAGCTTGTATTTCATCGATAGTTAATTTATTTACATTTTCTGCTGTGATGACTAAAAGAGCATCTTTCATTCGTCCAAACACAGTTTCTCGCGCTTGCCTTGACACCTGTTGCCCAATTATCGCTCTAATAATTGCAGTGAATATATCTGTGTCAATCGGCCTTTTAAGCATACCGATTTTGTCAATCGCTTCACCCAATCGCTTGTCTTTTTTCTTTAAGCAATTAATTTCTTTTTCTCCATACTCAAAATACATTTTGGCACCTCATTTACTTGAACTGTATTTATTATACAGGGGCTGTCGCACTAAAGTAATCTTGCACAATGTAGCCTTGCGGGTGTCCGTGTGTTTTTAATGTATTTTTTTTCGGACACCCGCCAAAGCGAATTTTATTCGCTTTGGCGTCCCTACAATACCTAATTAAGTTTATGCAATTTGACGAGAAAATTCCTTAATGCAACAACCCTATAATTGCTTGTTTATTTTCTTTGATAGTAATGAATAAAGAGGGATTTATATAATTGCATAAGGATATTAGGATTAAAGAAAAAATAGACAAAAAGCAGAGGAGGGCTTACACATCCTCCTGAAAAACAAATAAAGAAATTTGATGCTTCTGGGACAGAAAAGCTAACTTGTAATGCAAAAATCGCTCAAAACGCTGCGGTTTGAAAGAAAGAATGGTAATTAAAATGCCTATATTTCTGATTTTAACTCTTTGATTTTGCCCTTAGCTAGCTTTAAAACTTTTTCTCCATTCGGTGTGATAGAGTAATATTTTCTAACTTTTCCCTCAACAGTGATTTTTTCGCATACTAATAATTCAGATTTCTCTAAATTATGCAAAATAGGATACAAAGTACCCGCACTCACTTCGTAGCCGTGGTTAGATAATTCAGTAATCATCCATGACCCATAAAAAGGTTTTTTCTTTGCGTGGTGCAATATGTGTATCTCCATGAACGCTAAAAACAATTTTCTTAAAATTTTATCTTGCATTTCGCTCACCTCTGTGCTATAATGTTGATATCGAACTTCGATATCGCTGACAGTTATCGAAGAGTGATATTTATATAATATCATATAGTCTATAAAAAATCAAGGAGAATATCATGGAATTATTCAAAATTAAAAATTTAAACTATAAAGATATAGTGAAGTATTCTGATTTTGCTATAAAAAAAGACAAAGTTACATTTGTTACCGGTAAAAGTGGTTGTGGAAAAAGCACTTTGTTAAAATTACTAAACGGGGTTTATTCGCCGACAAATGGTGAAATTCTGTATCTTTCTAAAAATGTCAGCGAATATGATAGCATAAGTCTTAGGAGAGAGGTTTTGCTATGTTCACAGAGCATATATTTGTCTGACACTGATATAAAAGATAACTTTGACGAGTTTTATTCGCTTAGAGAACAAACTCCTTTGAGTGAAAGTGAAATGAAAAAATATCTGAATTTGTGTGCACTGGATATGCCACTGGATACTCTGTGTACAACTATGTCGGGTGGTGAAAGACAACGTGCATACATTGCAATTTGCCTTTCTTTTTCTCCAAAAGTGTTGTTGCTTGACGAGCCAACAAGCGCGTTGGACAGTGAAACAGGGCAGTTGTTTTTTACAAATTTGATAGCACATTGCAAGCAGAATGGAATGTCCCTGATTTGCATTTCGCACTCCAGTGAGATAGTTGAGAAATTTGCAGAGGAAAAATTAGTTTTAGGAGGGGATTGCAGATGAATGAAAACGTTATTGTCCTAAATATTTTTCAGTTTGGACTTATATATTTATTATTGCTAATAACATTGGCAGTAATGAAAAAATGCAAAATAAAACAAACTAAACTCTTGGTTCTGGCAAGCATTAGAATGACTGTTCAATTGACACTTGCGGGCTATATTTTAACCTATATTTTTGAAAATCCTCACCCACTTTTCACTGCAGGATATTTGGCTTTAATGCTTGCCTTTGCTGCCTATACGGTTTTGAAACGCATAAAAGAATTAAACAAAAACTTCAAAGTTATTGTTGCGATATCGCAAACACTTTCGGGGTTGTTCATAGTCAGCTTTTTTATTATAGTAGTAGTTGGTGCAGACATTTTCGACCCTCAATACACAATTCCAATCAGCGGAATGATTGTCGGAAACTCGATGACCAGCGTTACTTTGGGGCTTAAATCATTTGTTGATAATCTGAAAAATAACAGAAATAGGGTAGACACTTTTTTAAATCTTGGAGTTAAGCCTCAAAAAATACTCAACCCTTTTGTGAATAATTCTATTGAAATGGCGTTAATTCCAACGCTCAACTCAATGATTAGTATGGGAATAATCTCTTTGCCGGGCATGATGACAGGTCAAATTTTATCGGGAACATTGCCCACAACCGCAATTATGTATCAAATTGCAATAATGATTGCAATAAGCACTGCTGGCTGTTTAACTTCGTTTTTCTCAATATATCTGGGTTCGAGAACTCTTTACAACAACCAAAATCAAATTATTTTCTACACAGATTGATATTTCTCTTTACTTTTCGGAGTAAAGTATATATAATAAAATCATCGCAAACTCAAGTTTGCTTTAAATGAAATAAAAACGTAATAGTGGATTAATTAAGGAGTATTGATTGATTATGAATGAGATTATTAAAGGTTGTGGATATCACCACATGGCACTGAGAACAAACGATTTAGATAAATCAAGTGAGTTCTATTCAAAATTGGGTTTTAAAACATTACTGAGCTGGGGCGAGGGCGACAGCAGAATAGTTTTGATGGATATGGGAGACGGAACGCATTTAGAACTGTTTGCAGGCGGAAAAGATGAAGAGCCAAACGGACGCTTTTTCCACTTAGCAATGAAAGCAGACGATATTGAAGCTGCTTACAATGTTGCAATTGCAGCAGGTGCAGTTTCGTCAATTGAACCAAAATTTGTTGATTTAGACTCTTCTCCAGAAAAAGCAACATTACATATTGCCTTTGTTATAGGTCCTGACGGAGAAACACTTGAATTTTTTGAGAGAACAAAATAGTTTAATTAATATGGGGCTGTTGCATTATGGAAAATTAAACAAAAAGTAGGGGAGTGCTTCCACGCCCTACCGAAAAACAGGTAAGGAATTGATGTTTTTGGGCAGGTATGGAAGCCTGCCCCTGCAATGGTTTAATTATTCTGATGAATTAATTCGATAATGTGACAACCCCGTTAAAATAAATCGATTGTCACCCTGTTTTACGTCTTGAGGTTGACAAAAAGGAGAAGTATGAGTACAATATATAAAGTGTTAAAAAAATTACAAGAGGGTAATGCACTTTCTGGACAAAATTTGGCTGATGAACTAGGTGTTAGTCGTAATTCAATTTGGAAAGCAGTGAATTCTTTGCGCAAAAACGGATACGAAATCGCAGGAAGAAGCAACTCGGGATACAAACTTTTGCACGCTGGGGACGCCCTCACAAAAGAGAGTATCGAAAAGTATTTGAATGTCCCTAATATCACAGTTGATGTTTTGGACAGCGTGAATTCCACCAACGATGCGTTAAAAAGCATGGCGCAAACAGGTGCACCACATGGCTTGTTACTTGTGGCAAAAGAGCAATTAGCCGGCAAAGGCAGACTAGGAAGGAAATTTAGTTCTCCTTTTGGAACAGGTGTGTATATGAGTGTTTTGCTCAGACCTACTTTCAGCGCAGACGAAGCCTTGTCGATTACTACTGCTGCGGCGGTTGCAGTTGCCAAAACTTTGGAAAAGCTTTCTTCAAAAAAAGCAATGATTAAGTGGGTAAACGATATTTTTATAGAGGATAGAAAAGTTTGCGGAATTCTGACAGAGGCGGCAGTTAATTTTGAAAATGCTACTTTGGACTATGCTGTTTTGGGGATTGGAATTAACCTTGCTGAACCTGAAAACGGTTTTAGCGAGGATATAAAATCCATTGCAGGGCCTGTGTTTGTGGGGGAACTACCCACGATGATTAGGGCAAAAACAATTGCACTGGTATTGAATAATTTTTTTGACATATATAATACTTTGCCAAACAAAGATTTCATCAATGAATATCGAGAGCGCTCTTATCTTACAGGTAAAGAGGTTGTGATGAATGAAGGCAATAATCAATTTAGAGGCACTGTTAGCAGGATAGACGAAAATGCAAAGCTTGTAATTAAACTCGGCACTGGAGAAGAGCGAGCGTTTTCGCATGGAGAGGCGACAATTGAAAAAAATATTTTGCCGATGTGAAGCGGTGGAATGGAGCGTTAATATGGGATATAAAAGCAAGGTTTATGATTTATGTATGATAAGTTTTTTCACGGCGATAATTGTTGTGTGCACTTTTGTCACAATTCCAATGCCGTCAGGAGTTCCAATCACTCTGCAAACTTTTGGGGTTGCGCTTTCTGCATATATTTTGCAGTCTAAAAAAGCGACTATTTCGGTTGCAGTTTACATTGCTATAGGTGCAATTGGGCTACCTGTTTTTTCGGGAATGTCAGGTGGATTGTGGAAGTTGATAGGGCTTACAGGTGGTTTTATTTTTGGTTTTCTCTTTCTTGCATTTATCGGAGGGCTGTTTTCAAACAAAAACGCATTAATTAGAATATCTTTTGGTGTATTGGGATTGCTCGCTTGTCATTTGTTGGGAGTGGTACAATATTCGCTTATTTCAGGAGTTGATTTCATTTCATCTGTTATGTTACTCACTGTTCCTTATATAGGAAAAGACGTTGTTTCTGTGGTTGCTGCTTTCGGTGTTTCAAAAGCGCTGAATTACACCCTTGAAAAAGCTAATCTTATAAAATCAAGTTAAATTCCAAATGGTAAAAATGTGTTAAATGCTGTGTGAGTTTTCAATATAAATAGCGGTTTGATTGTCGTATCAAACTGCTATTTTTTGTGCAAATTGCTAATTGTTAAACAAACTCTTTTTTTTTATTAAAAAAGGTGATACAATATATATTGCTCCGCCAATTAAATACTTGACAATTTTGGCGGTGATTTTGCAGTATTCATCGTCAAAGAACCGTTTTCTATGCACAAAGCATTGAAAAGAACCTTTTCCTCGAACTACAGAAAAATCCCTAGCCAATCTTTTGTCCACTTTTTAATTGGTGGAGCAATAATGAAAATACTAAAAAATGACAATGGGTACAAATGCGTATTTCTGACAAACAAAAGAATTTGTATGTTTTTATGACTGAGAATATAAGGAAATTTAATATAATCATTGGTGATAACTAATAGTGGATAATACGGAGGAGTAAATGGATATAAAAGTTGGAGACATTATTCAAATGAAAAAGACTCACCCATGTGGCGCTAAGGAATTTGAAGTATTGCGAGTAGGCATGGATTTTAAAATTCGCTGTGTTGGTTGCTCCAGAGAAGTCATGGTTCCCAGACTTAAATGCGAAAAAAACATTAAGAAAGTAATTAGCAAAGAATAGTTGTTAGCACGAGAAAGGATAGCAAAATATGTTTGAAAATTTGCAAGTTTTTGAAAATAGATACGAAGAATTAAACTTGAAATTATACGACCCCACTACAGCCAGCGACCAAAATTTATATCGTTCTTTGATGAAAGAGCACAATGACATCACTCCGATTGTTGAAAAATATCGTGAGTTTAAAAATGCACAACAAATTATTGAAGATTCAATGGAGATGATAAACGATTCTTCGGTTGACAAAGAGTTGCGTGAGATGGCGCAAGAAGAGTTGGCGCAGGCGAAGAAAGATGTTGAGGTTTTTGCTGACGAACTTAAAATATTGTTGCTTCCTAAAGATGAAAACGATGACAAAAGTGTTATTGTTGAAATTCGTGCAGGTGCAGGAGGCGATGAAGCTGCGCTTTTTTGTGCTGTTTTGTATAGAATGTACTCAATGTATGCCGAAAAACAAGGATGGCAAAGTGAAATAATGAATGTGAATGAAACCGAAATAGGTGGATTTAAAGAAATAAGTTTCACAATTGATGGCAAAGGTGCATACTCAAAATTTAAGTATGAAAGCGGTGTGCACAGAGTTCAAAGAGTTCCCGAGACTGAAACTCAAGGCAGAATTCACACTTCTACTTCAACTGTTGCAGTGTTGCCTGAGGCAGACGAAATTGAACTTGAGATTAACCCAAAAGACCTCCAAATCGACACCTTCCGTTCTAGTGGGGCAGGTGGTCAGCACATCAACAAAACTTCATCAGCGATTAGAATTACTCACTTGCCAACAGGAACTGTTGTTGAGTGCCAAGACGAGAGAAGCCAGCTTAAGAACAAAGACAAAGCCATGAAAGTTTTGAGAGCAAGATTGCTTGACGCAAAAATTGTAGCACAACAATCAGAGATATCAGCAGAGAGAAAATCTCAAGTTGGAACCGGAGACCGTTCCGAGAGAATTAGAACTTACAACTATCCTCAAATCAGATTGACTGACCACAGGATAGGACTTACTTTATATAGATTAGAAGACGTGCTTAATGGAGATTTAGACGACGTTATTAATGCACTTATTGCGGCAGATAGAGCCGAAAAACTAAGAGAATCTATGGAGACTAATTGATGGATAGCTTAATTTTATCTCCTGAAAATCAATCCGATATACAAAAAGCAGGAGAACTATTAAGAAATGGCGAACTTGTGGTTATTCCAACCGAAACAGTGTACGGATTAGCCGCAAACGCATTGGACTCAAATGCAGTTAAAAAAATATATGAGGCAAAGGGAAGACCCTCGGACAATCCTCTTATTGTCCACGTTTCTGATTTTATTGAGATTGAGGAATTAGTGGAATTTATACCGGAAAAAGCAAGGGTTTTAGCAGAAAAATTTTGGCCTGGACCACTTACTATGGTTATGCCAAAGTCAAGTAAAATTCCAGATATCACAAGCGGAGGATTAGACAGCGTTGCGATAAGAATTCCTAAAAGTAGAACAGCAAGAGACATTATCAAAGCCGCCAAAAGACCCCTCGCGGCACCATCTGCAAATATTTCGGGCAAACCCAGTCCCACAGAGTTTTCTCATGTTTTTAGCGACATGAATGGCAGAGTTTCTGCTATTTTCAGCGGGAAGAATTGCTCTGTTGGGCTTGAATCCACTGTGATTAGCCTTTGCACAGACATTCCAACGGTTTTAAGACCCGGAGGGATTAGTGTGGAGGAAATCAGGCTTTGCATAGGCGAGGTATTGGTGGATAAATCGGTGGATTCACACACTGACGAGCTCGAAAGCGTCTCTTCTCCCGGAATGAAATACAAGCATTATTCTCCAAAGGCAAAAGTGGTTATGTCAAAATTAAGTTTCTTTGATTATGTAAACTTGTTTGAAAATGAATCTCAAGTAGCAGCCCTTTGTTTTGAGGGTGAGGAAAAATATATAAAAGGCGATGCTATAACTTTTGGAAAGCGTTACGACAGCAATCTTCAAGCAAAAGAGCTGTTTAATGCACTTCATAAAATTGATGAGCTTGGATATAAAAAAGTATATGCACGTGCACCACAAAAAAATGGTATGGGGCTTGCGGTGTATAATAGATTGATTAGGGCTTGTGGTTTTAATGTGATTGAACCGACTGTTAAAATTGTTGGACTTACAGGTCAATCAGGCGCTGGAAAAACTAGTGTAGCAAACGAACTTTTTAATTATGGAATACCATCAGTTGATTGTGATAAAATCAGCAGAGACCCCAAAACTTATGAGGGGGATTGCTTGAGAGAGCTTGTGAAAACTTTTGGGAACACCATAATGAAAGAGGATAAACTAGACAGAAAAGAACTTGCCAAAATTGCTTTTTCATCGAAAGAAAACACTAAAAAATTAAATCAGATAACTTTTCCTGTGATTAAAAAAAGGGTTAGTGATGAGATAGATAGATTAAAAAAAAGTGGAGTGAAAATACTTGTATTAGATGCTCCAACGCTTTTTGAAGCTGAAGCTGATAACTATTGCACACATATATTGTCAGTTACTGCAAATGAAAATTTATGCTTGCAAAGAATAATAGACAGAGATAAAATTTCTGTTGAGGAAGCAAAAAAAAGAATGAGTTCACAGTTAGATGAATTGTATTATGTAAACTGTTCTGATTTTGTTATCGACACTTCACAAAACGAATTCAAAGCGCAAGGGAGAGAATTTACCCGGTATATTAATAACAATTAATATAAATAGCTAAAAAATAAAAATTTACAAATAATGAAAGGAAATAGTTCTAAAATAAATTTTCAACAACTAAATGGAAGTTTAGTTTGGGCAACATTTTACTTATGCAAAATTGCTCAAAACGTTGCGATTTATCAAGAAAGGATGGTCATTAATATGAAAGAGACAACAATAAACAAAGAAACTGAAGAACTAACAAATATGCTTATTAAAAAGCACGAAAATGGTTTTTTCACAGTAGGTGAAAAAGTTGTGGCAGAGGCAGATGAGTTCTGCGTTGAGTACAAAACATTTTTAGACGAAGGAAAAACCGAGCGTGAAGCAGTTAACTACACAATGAATGCTGCAATTAAAAACGGATTTGTTGAGTTCGACCCACACACAACCTATGGTGCAGGAGACAAAGTTTATGTAAATCAAAAAAACAAAGCTATTATGCTTGCTGTAATTGGTAAAGATGGTTGTAAAAACGGAGTGAACATCTCTGCTGCTCACATTGATTCGCCGAGAATTGACTTGAAACCAATTCCTTTATATGAAAAAAATGAAATGGCTTGGTTTAAAACTCATTATTATGGGGGAATTAAAAAATTCCAT
Source organism: uncultured Eubacteriales bacterium (assembly GCA_964368155.1). GTDB lineage: Bacteria > Bacillota > Clostridia > Oscillospirales > Acutalibacteraceae > SIG603. Next base: position 11,226 of record CAYJBU010000075.1, read on the forward strand.
TGGCTAACCATTCCTCTTGCCATGCATGGCGTTATTGTTAAAAAAGATGGTACTTCTATCGATGTTACAATCGGCGAAAAAGAGGGTGAACCACAATTTTGCATCACTGATATACTTCCACATTTGGGCAAAGACCAAAGAGAAAAGAAATTAGGCACTGGAATTAGTGCAGAAGACATGAATATTCTTGTTGGAAGTCGTCCTATTAATGACCCAGAGGCGAGTGATGGCTATAAACTCAACACAATGAAACTTTTAAACGAAAAATATGGTATCGTTGAAGCTGATTTAATTTCAGCTGAAATCGAATTTGTTCCTGCTTCAAAGGCTGTTGACATCGGTTTTGACCGCTCGCTTATCGGTGCATACGGACACGATGACAGAGTTTGTGCATATCCTGCGGTTAAAGCTATTTTTGACATTGATACACCACAAAACACAGTTATCACTGTTTTGGCAGATAAAGAAGAGGTTGGCAGTCAAGGAAACACAGGCTTGCACTGCGATTATTTGAGATATTTTATCTCTGATTTAGCAGAGGCAGAGGGTCTAAAACCTCGTCATGTTTTATCAAAATCTGCTTGTCTTTCAGCTGACGTTACTGCTGCATTTGACCCAAATCATTCCTATGCTTACGACTCATTAAACTCATGCTATGTCAATCATGGCGCTGGGTTTGCGAAGTATACTGGTTCAGGTGGAAAAAGTGGTTCCTCAGATGCTAATGCTGAGTTTGTTGCACGTATTAGAAGAATTCTTGATGAGTCAGGTGTTCTTTGGCAAATCGGCGAGCTTGGAAAAGTTGACCAAGGTGGCGGCGGAACAGTTGCGGCGATGATAGCAAACATGAATGTTGATGTTATTGATATCGGAGTTCCTGTTTTATCAATGCACGCACCTTGCGAAGTGGTTTCTAAATTAGATGTTTATATGACATACAAGGCGATTAAAGCTTTTTATGAGTGCGTATAATTTTTGATAGTTTAAGCAATAATCATAGTAATATTGTCTAGTCTTTCAAGATAAATGAAAATATCACGGAATTTCTGAAAAGGAATTCCGTGATTCTTATATAATAATTAAACAAAAGAAGATTGGGGGGGATATCATGTTTCCTAATAAAAAAAGAGCAGTAGAATTAATAAAAATCGCAGAAAAAAACAATCCTGGACCATGGGTGAAACATTCATTTACGGTTGCAGAGTGTGCAGAAAAAATAGCGAGTAAATGTGGATTAAACAGTGATAAAGCATATGTCTTGGGCTTATTGCACGATATCGGTAGACATTTCGGAATTAAGCACTTTGGGCATGTTTTTGATGGATATGCCTATATGATGGAGTTGGGATT
>CAYJBU010000076.1:0-12481 GCA_964368155.1 uncultured Eubacteriales bacterium
CTGCGTTTATATAAGTGATTGTATTTTCATTTGTTATTATCATGAATGTATCCTTCAAATAGATTTTGTGCAACTTATGTAATTACAGCGATGTTCGTATTTTTACAGACTCACACTGATTGTGGCGTATATAATAAGCAAAAAATTTTCACATTATTAACAAAAACAATATATTTTATGGTATAATCATCTAAGAAAAATTGCACATTTTTTGACTAAAGGTAGTGAAAAATAGTTCACCAAAACTGAAAGGAAACAGATACAATGAATCCAATTCTACCACTAAAATACTATACCCCTGATGTTGAAGCAAGAATATTTGATGATATTATATATCTTTACGGCTCGAATGACATAGCTAACAACGATAAATATTGTAGTTATGAGTATAATGTATTTTCAAGCACCGATATGACAAACTGGGAGGCGTATGAAAATGCATTTGCTAAGAATGACTGGGTGGACACAGACGGACTAATACTACCACTCTTTGCTCCTGACTGTGAATATATTAACGGTAGATACTGCTTATTTTACTGTACAAAAGGGCATAGAGAAGGAGTTGCTTTCTCTGACAAGCCATATGGTGAATTTATTGATTCTCACGCGATAAAAACCGCTGATGGTGATGGTATTGATCCCACTGTTTTGGTTGAGGGCGATGACGTTTATTATTACTGGGGTCAACAGGGACTTCGTGGTACAAAGCTAAATAAAGCACTAGATGATATCGTTGTGGAAACTCTGACGAAACCCCTGCTCACCAGAGAAAAGGACGGTTTTCGAGAAGGTGCTTCGATAAGAAAAATAGGTGAGCATTATTATATGGTTTTTGCTGATGGTTCACGCCGTGGCGATAGCTTTGGACCAACTTGTCTTAGCTATGCGATTAGTAAACACCCACTGGGTCCATATGAGAAAAAAGGTGTAATTATAGATAACTTTGGCTGTGACCCCAATACTTGGAACAATCATGGTTCACTTCTCTGCTTTAAAGGTAAATGGTATGTATTTTATCATCGTTCAACTAACAATGGATATTTTAGCAGGCGTGTATGTGTGGAGCCTATCACTATAAATGCAGATGGTACCATTGATGAAGTCGAGATGACTACTCAGGGGATTGATGTGCCTATTCACCCTGCATTTAAGTTTGGAGCAGAACATTTTTGTATGCTAGGTGGTGTCGCATATATTAAAAGCTACACCGATGCAAACACTTGTTATAACTATCTTACACAAGTGTATAACGGAGACTTCGCTTACATTAAATACATAAACTTCTCGCTTTCAAAGGTGTCGACTTTCACAGCAGAGTATGCCTCAAATTCATATGTGGGGCGAATAACTGTGCACCTAGACAATGAAGATGGAGAAATAATAGCAGAAATAGCTACTGATAAAACCTGTGGTGATTATGATTTTAAAGAAGTATCTACTCCTGTAAAAACAAAGGTCGAAGGTGTACACGCAATTGTGCTCAAATTCCACAGTAATTATCGCAGTCATATACTTAACATTAGATCTTTTTATTTTAGCTAATTCATCAAGATTGCTACACGAACAAGCCAAGAGAACCATTCTTCTTTATACTGGTTATTACAGGAGCAATAACAACATAACTTAACAATAGCCGACTAACCTTGCTGCTTGTTGACAAGGTTGGTCGGCTATTATAGTCAATTCACTTCAAAACCGTACGAGATTTGTTTTATTTAACCTTGCGCAGCCATGTATTCGTTTATCTGACGTTCAATTTCAGCTCTCACTTTTTCTACGCCTGCTGTTTCCAATTTTTCTTTGTACTCTGTAAAGGTTGATTCCCAATCAGCACCCAGAACGCCAATGTTCATCGGATTTACAAACTCAGGATTGATGGACTCTACCTGTTGCATTTCAAGTGCTACCGCACTATTATCAAAACGGAAGCTGATTAGTGGAGACTTTGTGCTGGTTTCGTGGATTACATCGAGTACGAATTCGTCATAACCCTCTACATCGCTAGTGCGTGGATATCCGTTAAACGTATTACCCATTACCCAATCGTTAATACCAAAAGGACTGTCTGTTTTAGGTGTACCACTGTAGTCAAGTGTTTCCACTACACCGTCGGAGAGAGTGTAGTGTGTGCCCTCTACACCTAGAGTAAGCGCAGTGTATAGGTCTTTTCCCTCTGCAGTGTTGATTAGATTTAGAAGCATCATAGCACGCTCTGGGTTTTCTGACATGTAAGGAATAGCCGATGCAGTAGTAGGAACAAGAGAACCACCTACACGGAATTCTTCCGAGATAGGAATAATGTCGATATCCCAGCCGTATCTAGTCGAGTCGGTTTCAGCTTGCTCAAACACATTGGTGTTAACCCACACAGAGTAGCCGTCTTCTTTACCCTCGTCACCACGTGGCTTTTCAAGACCTAGTATATCTTCACGGATAAAACCTTTTTCAAAAAAGTCTGCCATTTTTTCAAAGTGCAACTCATACTCTGGTAGTAGGTACATATACTCTACTTCGTATTTACCTGCCTCTAAGTCAGATTCTTTTACAAAGTATCTAGTAGCTACCTGGTCATAGCCCTTGAAGTGTGTTACAGGGAAATAGGTGCTTAAACCAAGACCCAGATTACCACTGTCTTTTAGTGCTTGTAGGTAGGTTTCCAGTGCGTCATAGCAGCTTTCATCAAAAGTTTCAGCTGCGTAGAATGTAGATGTTATAGCGTCCATATCAAGATACTCGTCAGCAAGTGCAGAAGATGTTCTAAATGCATAACGACCTCCACCAGTAATCTGGTAGTTAGGCACAGCATATATCTCGCCGTCCACCTTTGACATCTCCCATATCCATTCAGGAATAGTCTCAGTTAGGTCTTGACCATATTCTGCAATCAAGTCGTTCAGTTCTAGATATGATTTTTTGTTTACTTCCTCTAGGAATGGTACAGCATAGCCTGCCCATGCTATGTCTATAACCTCTCCAGAAGCAGCTACCAATCCCCACTCGGTTTTGTACTCAGCCGCAGTAACGCCTAGAAATTCTACTGTAGTGTTGGGAAGGTGCTCTGCAAGTAAAGTATTGAAATTATCAAATGCCATTTCTTCATCTTCTTGTTCACCTACTGCTAAGTACATCCATGTGAGATTTACAGGATTCAGTTTTATTTCCTCGGGTTCTGAGGTAGAGCCAGAGGTAGACACAGGAGTAGAATTCGATGTGGAGTTGCTAGGTTCAAGAGTTTCGCTACAGCCTATCAGGCTTGTAATCATAGCTGCTGCTAGTAATAATGCTAACTTATTTTTCATTTTAGTACCCTCTCTCTTTTGTTTTTTTATCAATTAACCCCAGATAACAAGGGGAAATTATGTATTTTGTCGGCTAATATTAGCCTTTTACCGCTCCGATAGTTAATCCTTTGCTGAAGTATCGCTGGAAAAATGGAAATATAAATAACATAGGTCCACTTGCAACTACACACATCGCAAAACGCATACTCTCGGTTGGTGCATTGCTTGTGTCATACATATCCGTGGAAAGTCCCGGCATCTCCTGTGCTATTTGTTCAACGAACTCTAAGTCGTTTATGATACGCTGTAGAAGGTACTGTAGCGTATATAAATCTTCGTTTCGGATATAGATAAGCGAGGTGTTCCAGTTGTTCCATTTGTCCAGTAACTGAAACAGCATAAGCGTTGCAAAAACAGGTTTTGATAGTGGTAATATTATCCTGAGAAATATTGTGGTTTCTCGTGCTCCGTCTATCTTAGCCGACTCTACAAGAGAGTTAGGTAGTGACTGAAAAAAAGTTTTAAAAATAATCAACTGGAAGCAGTTTGCTAGTCCCGGAAAAATATATATCCAAAAACTATCTCCCAATCCTAAAATACTGGTATTTACAATATAGGTTGGAACTAACCCTGCGTTAAACAGCATAACTATAAGCATAAACTTAATCATAAATCCACGCAGAACAAAATTTGGACGAGATATAGCATAGGCGGCAAACGATATAGTTGCTATGCCAAGGAACATACCTAGAAACGACTGCGCTGCAGTGATGACATAAGCGTTTATAATTTCATCAGGATTAGCAAATACATAATGGTAGGCGGTGAAGTCTATCTCTTTAGGAATAAGTTTGTATCCTTCACTCAAAATCTCTGCTTCAGGGGTCAGTGATACAGTTACTATCATTAGCATAGGCACTACAAAGGTTATTGAAAGCAGAATAAAGAAGATATGAATAAAGATATTATCTTTCTTTTTTATCAATTTTTTTGTCTTTTTCAATCTACACCCTCCTAAAACAGTGAATTTTCGGGACTTATCTTACGTACAATTAAATTGGCGGTTATAAGTGTTGCACTGCCAACTAGCGACTGGAACAATCCTACTGCCGAAGTAACTGCAAAGTTTCCATTATTCAGCCCTCTCATAATATATGTAGGCATAATATCGGTAACGGGGTACAGCATACCTACATTTCGTGGTATTTGGTAAAACAAACCGAAGTCTCCACCAAATATGCCTCCGAGTGCTAGTATAAATAGGATAATAATAGTAGGCGTTATTGAGGGGATAGAGATATAAAGTATCTGCTGTATCTTGTTTGCTCCGTCTATCTTAGCCGCCTCGTACTGGTCTTGGTCTACTCCCATCAGTGCCGAATAGTAGATGATGCTACTCATTCCCACACCTTTCCATGTATCAAAAAACAGTAGGATAAACGGCCAGACCTCTATCTGCGCATACCACTGCACAGGATCTATACCAAATATACCCAACATATTGTTGAGCACACCCTGAGTAGGACTTAGGAATACATAAGCTATATAGGATACTATAACCCACGACATGAAGCGAGGAAAGGTCATTACCGTTTGGTAGTATTTGACTGCTTTGCGATTTCTAAGCTCGTTTAGTAATAGCGCTATAAATACTGATGACACTATACCAGTGACGATAAACAGCGAGTTAAAGCCGAGTGTGTTTCGAGTGATTCGCAGAGCGTCCTGCGAAGTAAAGAAATACTTGAAGTTGTCAAAGCCATTCCACAAGCTGCCCCATATACCATCTCGGTAGTTATAGTCTTTAAATGCCATAACGGTGCCAAACAGAGGCAGATACTGAAACAATATAAGTGTAATTATTACTGGTACAGTAAATAAAAACAGTTCAATGTTGTCACGTATCATAGTCATTTTTAGTTTTTTTCTTGGAACGATGTTTGTAGCAGTTTTATTCTTTTTCACGTGCGCCCCTCCTATATGGTTATATTATCTATACTGTGTCCTCTAGCTTTTTATAGGGGAACAGTACGGTAACCTTGGTGTACTCACCTTCTTTGCTGTCTATTTGTATGCCGTATTCGTCTCCATACACCAGCCCTATTCGAAGATGTATATTTGCAATACCTATGCTCTTTTTGCTTAACACCCAGCTCTGTGCTAGTTTCCCCTGTAGTTCCTGTAGTCTATTTGGTGAAATTCCACCGCCGTTGTCTTCTATTACAAATATCAGTTTGTCACCTTCTCTGCGAGCACTTATTTTTATGATACCTCTACCACCAGCGGTACGTATACCATGCCCTACTGCATTCTCGATAAGCGGTTGTAAGAATAGCTTTACTACCTCACAGTCCAGTAGTTCATTTGATATGTCATATACCACATCAAAGCGGTCTTTGTATCGTATTTTTAGTATTTTTTCATACAGATGTGTGTGCTGGAGTTCTTCTTTTAGTGTGGTAACTGTTTCGTTTCCTGCCTCCAGTGCCACACGATATAGTTTGGATAATGCAATTAGCATTTCTGCTATGTCGTTATCTTCGCCAATTATGTCATCTGCCATATATGCAACAGTATCCAACGTATTGTAAAGAAAGTGAGGATTTATCTGGGCTTGAAGTGCAACCAATTTTGCATCGTACAACGTCTTTATTCGTTTTTCAAGCTCCTCTTTCAGCTCGGAATTTGTATGTATCATCTCCATAAAGGAGTTTGAAATTTCTTTCACCTCTGCGCTTATTGTTACACTACCACTACCCTCTTTGGGACTTTCTAGAAATCCGAATATGTTCTTTAGTGGGCGATATGCCTTAAGCGACAACAAATAAGCACATAGTATGGTAGCTATCACTGCCAGTGTAAGTATCCCCACCACCAGTAGAGTAAATCTTTCTAACAAATCAGAGTAAGCAGAGAAGTCGGTCACCGTCATATAACTAATACCATCTCTGCTAGATTTTTGAACCGAGATTACCCTAGCGCTATCGTTTATGCTTATAGGGTTACTTGTTGAGTTTCGTTGTTCCTCGCTGTTATAAAACTCGAGACTTGATACACTCTCGCCTATAAATGCTCGTGATGAGCTATACGCTATGGTGTTGTCCAGTAGTAGGTACAGTTCAGCCGAGTTGCTCTCATCGTGCATTACTGCTCCTAGCTCAAGCACATCAATATTTATAAATATCATACCATCAATAGTGTCGTCGTTGTCCGCATTTACATCCATTGCAAGAGTTATATAATACGGGTAATTGCCTAGATATTCATGGAAAAAAATATGTATATTATCATCACTTACGGTAAGTGTATCGTACAGTTCAGAAAGTTCGTCTGCTACAGCATTCCCCGTAGTGCCACCCAAAAAATTACTTATAAACATTTCGTTTTTATCAGAATAAACAACTACCGAACTTATATAGCGACTTCCCACTCGTATACTATCCATAATATCACGAACGTCTTGGGTTAGTTGTTCACTGTGCAGTGTTTGGTAAAAGCTGATATATGTCTTAACCGAGGTGTTCTGAGATAGGTAAGCGAGTGACTTTGCAGTTTCGTTGATTACGTTGTCAGACACAGCTGTCATGTGATTTAGCGCAACTTCATTAAACCCGACCATCTCGTCATAGGTGCTCTCGTATGATACCGAGTAGTAGACACCGCATAGGAGAAGGATAGGCGTTAACATAACCACTATGGTGTATATGAAGTTTTTAAGGAACACACTTCGAAATCCATATTTTTTGACGAAGTATGCGATGTTTTTGTTACTCACTTTCTACTCCGTCCTGTTAATCACTTCTCGACAATACGCTTTAAGCGAATAGCCAGTATAACTCTTAAAAAGCCTATTAAAATAATTTGGGTCATTGTAACCCACTTTCGAGTATATAGTAAATGTGGGCAGATGCTGTTTAAGTAATTCTATCGTTTTGTTCATTCTTACAGCTAATAGGTAATCAGAAAAAGTTTCACCAGTTTGTTGCTTGAAGAAACGGCTAAAGTAGGACGGGTTCATAAATACGTGGTCGGCAATATGTGCAAGAGAAATATCGTATGAGTAATGAGTTTCCACATATTGTTTTGCTTTAACAATGATAGAATTGTGTTGTGATTTTTCCTGTTCCGCCACACTTAAGTCAATCAGCTCTAAAAGCATCTGAACCGCTTTGTCTTTATTTCCTGAGTTTACATAATAATTAAGTAGTGTTTGGTTGTGAGAGATTTTATCTTCTGACATTATATCTTCAAACTTTTTATACATTCCCCAAATCTCGGAAATGTTAGCAAACTCATGGCAACACTGGTTCGATATATGACAGTTTAGCTCTGTGCTTGCTTTCTCAAGCGCTACCTCAAACTCATTACTACCATACTGTGGTGAACTTGGTATTAAAAGTAGCAATAGGTAATTCCCTTGTATAAACAGGGTATATGCATAAAAGTGTGATAATCGAATATAGTTTAGCAAAGCAATAATATTACGATCTCTACCATATAACCAACGCTCACTTTGGGTTATATTTAGTTTATATATGAAACCAGGTAATAATGCTATATTAGGAGAAAGGTTTACTTCTCTTAATTTGGCGGACAGCTCGCTTATGTCGATACTTTTATAAATTATGCTAATAAACAACTCATCTTGCAAAAACGTGGGTAGCTTTATTAGCTCTTCTTCATTCAATTCTTGAGTAAGTTTTTTTAGAATCACAGAAAGCTCATTTTTGTCTATAGGTTTTAAAAGATATCTGCTCACATTATACTCAAGAGATTTTTGTGCATATTCAAAATCTTTGTATCCACTTAAAATAACTACTTTTATCATTGGAAAATTATTGTAGATAAATTCTGATAGAGCAATGCCATCTACATATGGCATATTAATATCTGTAATAACTATATCTATTATATTATTGTTTAGGTAACCAATGGCTTCTTTTCCATTTTCAAGTGCTACTGTTTCAAAAATATCACTGTGGTTGTTGGTTATATATTTTAATAATCCTTGTCTAATAATATCTTCATCATCTACCAGCATTAATTTGTACACTTACAATCACCTCCGGAGGTTTTTGCTGTATTTATATTTAAGCACACTATTTCAAATAAATCCAGTTAAAATATTTTACATTTTGTAGTTAAATTTACTGTATTAGCATTTGCGCTGTTTTTTTTATTAAATTAAATAGATTTTTATTGCATTTAAACAATTGCTGTTTTATAATATACGAAATTGATATACTAAACATTAGTTAATGATAACATTAAATTTTGGAGGATGGGAAATGAACAAGAGAGTAATTCAATACAAAGAACCTGCTAATGCGTGGGAAGAATGTTTGCCAATTGGGAATGGATTTATGGGTGCTATGATTAGCGGGAAGGTTAGTCATGATGAAATATATCTAAATGAAGATAGCTACTGGTATGGTGGATACCGAAATAGAAACAACCCCGATACAGCAAAACATATTGATAAAATAAGGGAACTAATATTTGACGGTAATATAGCAGAGGCAGAAAAACTGGGCATGATGTCTATGGTTGCACTACCTGAGTCGGCAAGGCACTATCTCCCTGCAGGATTGATAAATATACATTTTGAGCTATCTGATGTGTGTAACTATTCACGCGAACTCTCGCTCTCAAACGCGGTAGTAACTACAAGCTTTGAAGCAAATGGAGTTTCATTCAAGCGCGAGTACTTTGCAAGCAACCCCGACAATCTAATAGTTATAAAACTATCGGCTAGCAAAGAGAAAATGCTCAGCTTTAGCGTCAGCTATGCGGTAGATAGATATTTGGATAAATTATACTGCATAGCTGATGACAGTATAATAAGAACCTCTTATTCAGGAGGAAAAGATGGCATCAACCTTGTCAATTTAGTTAAAGTGGAGTGTGATGGAGTTGTAAGAGGTATTGGTAAGATAGTAACAGTTGAAAATTCCACCGAAGCAGTTATCTACATCTCTTGTGCGACCAGTTTCAGACATGGCGACCCAACTGTATACTGCCATAATACAATATCGACAGCACAACAAAAGGGTTATGCAACAATACTCTCAGAGCATATTGAGGACTATAAACAGCTTTTTGGACGAATGGAACTAACCCTTGGCGGAACTACTATCGACACCACTACCGACAAACTACTATGCAATCTAGAAGACGCCTCATCATTCAATCTGCTCATCGAAACATATTTCAATTTTGGCAGATATCTTCTGATTTCGTGCAGTAGAGAAGGGTCGTTGCCTGCAAATCTTCAAGGAATATGGAACAAAGAATATCTACCAAAATGGGACAGTAAATATACTATCAACATTAATACTGAAATGAACTATTGGCCTGCAGAGCTACTTAATCTATCAGCCTGCCATCAGCCGTTGTTTGACCTTCTTGAAAGAATGGTCGTGAATGGCGAAGTTACCGCAAAAGAGATGTATAACTGCGGTGGATTTATGGCTCATCATAATACCGATATATGGGCAGATACTGCACCACAAGACCGCTGGCTTGGCTCTACTATATGGTGTTTGGGAGGGGCATGGCTGTCACTGCATATAATTGAAAGATATAATTTCACCTGCGATTTAGATTTCATAAATAAATATTACTACATACTGAAAAAAGCTTGTGAGTTTATATTGGATTATCAGATAGAATATGATGAAAAGCTAGTAATTTGTCCATCACTTTCACCTGAAAACTCATATAGAATGAAAGACGGCAAGACAGGTACACTGACCTATCAACCCGCTATGGACGGGCAGATTATCCACACCCTCTTCACCTCTGTGATTAAAATTAATCGGACTCTAAATATTGATATTGATTTTGCTTTAAAGTTAGAAAAAGCAGTCAAAAAAATGCCATCTCCGGTAGCACTAACCTGCGATGGACGTATAATGGAGTGGATAGAAGATTACGATGAACCAGAACCTGGTCACCGACACATCTCTCATCTTTTTGCACTCTTTCCTTCTAACATGATTGGAGATAACGATAAACTTTTGACAGCAGCAGAAAAAACGCTAAGAACCAGATTGAAGCACGGCGGTGGCCATACTGGGTGGAGTATGGCGTGGATAATAAATCTATGGGCGAGACTTAAAAAAAGTGATGAGTTGTATTTTTCGATTAAAGAATTGTTAAGCAATTCAACACTACCAAACTTAATGGATAATCATCCTCCATTTCAGATAGATGGAAACTTTGGCGCAATTGCAGGTATAGGCGAAGCACTACTTCAAAGTCACAACGGATATATTGAGATACTACCTTGTCTTCCCAAACAGTGGAGCAGTGGTAGTGTACGTGGACTTTGCGCAAGGGGCAACTACGAGGTGGATATAAAATGGTGCGACAACACAGTATCTTCCTTAATAATTCGTTCAAAAAACCATAATCAAACTACAATCTCAGTAAAAATTAATGGCAAAACTCAAAATATTGTACTAGAAGCTAACGAAGAAAAAACTGTATTATAAGCAGAAGTAAAAACAATGGATAAAGTTTAAAATTATGCTATTCAAACCTTGACTATAACTTACCACACATTTGACGGAAAAGAGATGCCTATTGAACTTCATCTGCCGACAACACAAAACAAACCCCCACTTTTAGTGCTATATTTTGGTGGAAGTTGGGTAGGTGGATCAATCGCACAGTTTAGATCTCAGGCAATTGAGCTTGCGAGATTAGGTGTGGCAGTTGCTTTGCCCGTGTACCGTGTATTTTCTACTAGTAAAACTCCCATAGTAGTAGCGATAAAAGATGCGGTATATGCGCTTGAACACCTTTATGCTCAGGGGTTAACAAATAGACATCAAATTTCAACTCCAAAATTAAAATACCATAGTCTTCGAGGCTACCAACACAAATAGAAAGCGGAATAGAATTACCCGATATTAATAGGGTATAAGGTTCACTCCAATAAAAAACTGAGCTATAGTGTTCTGGAATTAAATTATCTAAGTTATCATTGCCATACACATCGTAAAGAACTTGTTTATTACTGTAAGTTTTACCGTTATAAATAAAATAGATATTGTTTATATAAGAACTCGATGTAAGAGCATAATCATATAACAAATCATATATTTCATACTCGTTTTCACTAAACAAAACTTCGGAATTCCCACTTATACTGAGTGCTAAATTTTCAGTATTATCAACTAAGTTCCCTGCCAAATCTGAACTTTGCGACAAGCTGAAAGAGTATACATTCTCGACTGCTTCGATTGAATAGCAAGAGCTAGTTATAAGATTAAATATATAAAACCCAATGAAAATTCTCTAATAATATGCTAAAATAAATATTTTACGAGAAATTCATTATAATAAAACAAAGCAAAGGAGAGTAGTTAAAAATTATATTCTCAAAACAATCATTTTAGAAAGGTTTGATTACATATGAAAAGAGACTATTAGCCAGTTTTATCACAATTGCATTGCTTTCTACTATCCCTGCTTGTACCACAACAGAAAGCGGTGGAGGTGCTTCAGAAAATGAAAGCACCACTCCAAACAACACTTCTCAAGCAGAGAACTCGAGTTCGGACGAACCTGTAACAATCGAAATTGCATTTTCAGCCGCAAATCTTTCCTTTAACGAGACAGACTTTGTAAAAGAGAAAATTGCAGAAGATCTCGGTATAGAACTCATAATGTCAAACTTTGCAACATCTGACGAACTAAAAACTAATGCAAATCTAAGGTTGGTTGGCGAAACTGCTCCTGATATGTTTTCTGTAACGAAAACCGATTTAAACGACTTAATCGACCAAGACTTTATTCTTCCCTTAGATGATTATTTAGCCGATAACCCAGCTCTAACAGAATGGATGGGTGAAGCTGCACTTAACGGACAAGTAGACGGAGTTCAGTATACTACTGCAAAAAGTCACCGGGTACATATTTACAAAGCAGTTACTGGATTAGGCAATATTGGCTTGATGCTGCGAACCTACCTTTGCCAACTACTGTTGAAGAATTGATTACAACAGTTAGCACTCTTATGAAAACGGATATATTACAGGTCTTGTGGGCAAAATCATTCATTTTTAACAGCAGATGATTTAGATGTTTTTATAGAAAATCCTGTTCCGCAAAACGATGAATATAAACTACTTCAAGAATACAGAACAAACTTGAGCAATAATAAAACCACCAGAATGGTAGACATCGCCTTG
>CAYJBU010000077.1:0-12299 GCA_964368155.1 uncultured Eubacteriales bacterium
GTGTTGGAGTTATGAGCAATGAGGAGATTGCAGAGCTTTAATATAGTTCAGAGTTATGAGGTTAGAGTTCAGAGTTAGCTTTGCTGAAATAAAATAAAAATTGTAGGGGAGGGGTTTCCCCTCCCGTTTGGTACAGGTCATTTATGTAATAGGAGGAGAGTTGATATGGAACTTTTAAAACCAAATGCAAAATATTTCATTTCATATACCGAAGCTATAAATGAATATGAGAAAAATAATGTAACCACCTATTCATTTTTAACAGGAAATCAGGAGTATGTATTAAAAAGAATAGATGATTTTGAAAATGGAAATAACTTGCCCTCAAACTATGTTAAGGCTACATATTTGTGGTTAATTGATAATGATGAATTTATTGGAGAAGTTTCTATTAGACACTCATTAACAGATGATTTGTTGCGATTTGGTGGACATATAGGCTATGGAATAAGATATAGTTATCAAAATAAAGGAATTGGGACAAAAATGCTTGAGCTAGCGTTAAGTTACGCAAAAACTGAATTAAACCTTGAAAAAATATTGATAACTTGTAATGATACTAATATGGCTTCGGCTCGTATTATAGAGAAAAATGGCGGAAAATTGCAAGACAAAACTAATAATATAGTTGATGATATTGAGATTTTAACAAGAAGATATTGGATTGAAATTTAATACAGATTATGAGCATTTCACGAGGTAGTACATGAAACTACCAAAACAATAATCTATTCGATTAAAGAATTATGGTTATTCACAAAATGGTGCGTATTTTGTGACAATCTGCACCCATAATCGTGAATGTATATTCGGCGAAATTGTTGTAGGGCAAGGGCTCTGCTCTTGCCGATTATCACCAATCGGAAACATTGTCGAGGAAGAAATTAATGCGTTACCAATACGTTACACTGGTATTACAATTTCAAATTATGTTATTATGCCAAATCATATTCACATAATAATTCAAATTGAACGGCAAGAGCAGAGCCCTTGCCCTACTTAAATTTCATTCTTGCAAAAAAAGATATAATATGAGCTTATCAGAATAAAACAAAACACTACAAAATAAAGGAAAAAGGATGGTCATAAATATGAAAAAACCTTTAGTTTTAATGATTTTAGACGGTTATGGAATTGGCGAAGAAAAAAATAATGCTGTTATCGCTGCGAACACGCCTAACCTTGACAATTTATTTAAAAATAATACACATACTCAAATTGGTGCATCTGGTCTTGACGTTGGATTGCCAGATGGGCAAATGGGTAACAGCGAAGTTGGGCACACAAATATCGGCGCTGGTCGAATTGTGTATCAAGAGCTTACAAGAATTTCAAAAGCGATTAAAGATGGAGATTTTTATCAAAACGAAAATTTAGTTAAAGCTGTGAATAATGCGAAAGCTAATGAAGGCGCTCTTCATTTAATGGGGCTTGTTTCCGACGGAGGCGTTCATAGCCATAATACTCATTTATATGGAATTTTGGAATTGTGCAAAAAAATGGATTTCAGCGAAGTTTATATTCACGCCTTCCTAGATGGAAGAGATGTTCCACCATCAAGTGCAAAAGATTTCGTGCAAGAATTACAAGACAAATGCGCTGAAATTGGCGTTGGTAAAATCTCTACTGTAATAGGAAGATACTTTGCAATGGATAGAGACAATCGCTGGGAAAGAGTTAACAAGGCATATGCTGCTATGGTGTACGGCGAGGGCATTAGCGCAAAAACTGGTGCTATGGGAATTCAAGCTTCATATGATAATGGTGTAGTTGATGAATTTGTAGAGCCTATCGTATGCGATGGGGGAAAATCAATTAGCGATGGCGATTCAGTAATTTTCTTTAATTTCCGTCCTGACAGAGCAAGAGAAATCACAAGAACTTTTGTTGATGACGAGTTCAATGGATTTGAAAGAATTGGCGGAA
Organism: uncultured Eubacteriales bacterium; assembly: GCA_964368155.1. Classification (GTDB taxonomy): domain Bacteria; phylum Bacillota; class Clostridia; order Oscillospirales; family Acutalibacteraceae; genus SIG603. The sequence goes on from CAYJBU010000077.1 coordinate 1,927, forward strand.
GAAAAAATGTTTCGTTTGTTTGCTTCACTCAATATGATGCGACAATGCCAAACGTTGAAGTTGCTTTCAAACCTCAGTCTTTAGCAAATACATTTGGCGAATATATTTCAGACAAGGGTCTTACTCAATTGAGAATTGCCGAAACAGAAAAATATGCTCATGTAACTTTCTTCTTTAATGGCGGAGTTGAAAAACAATACGAGGGAGAAGACAGAATTCTTGTAAATTCTCCAAAGGTAGCAACATATGATTTGCAGCCTGAAATGAGCGCATATGAAGTATCTGATAAAATGGTTGGGGCTGTTAAATCGGGGGAATATGATGTTATAATTTTAAACTTTGCAAACTGCGACATGGTTGGACATACAGGAGTGTTTGACGCAGCTGTTAAGGCGGTTGAAGCTGTTGATAAATGTGTTGGAGATGTGTGCGAAGCAGTTGTTTCCATGAATGGAACAGTTCTGTTGACTGCAGACCACGGAAATGCAGATAAAATGTATGAAGACGATGGAGTTTCTCCGTTTACAGCGCACACCACAAATCCGGTTCCTTTCTTAGTTATTGGTCAAAAATGCGAGCTAAGAAATGATGGGGTTTTAGCAGATATTGCTCCGACAATGTTGCAAATTTTAGGATTGACACAACCGGACGAAATGACAGGAAAAAGTATAATTGTGTAATTAATGTCTACTTTAAAGTGGGCTTGATTAAATATGATGTATATGGAGTTGTAGAAAATGATTAATGTTACAATTTGGAATGAATTTAGACACGAAAAGCACAAAGAAAATGTTAGAGAAGTATATCCTGAGGGCATTCATAATGAACTTGTGAAACAGCTCTCTCCTATGGGTGATTATACTTTCAAAACTGCTACACTTGATGAACCTGAACACGGTTTAACGGAGGAATTGCTCGACAATACTGACGTTTTGATTTGGTGGGGACATTGCGCCCACGGCGAAGTTCAAGATGAAATCGTTCAAAGGGTTTATGACAGAGTGATGAAAGGAATGGGGCTTGTTGTGCTTCATTCAGGACATGCTTCAAAAATATTCAGAAAAATTTGCGGAACAAATTCCGACGAACTCAGATGGAGAGAAATTGGCGAAAAAGAAAGAATTTGGAACATTATGCCTAATCACCCTATAGCTGAGGGAATTGACGATTATTTTGAATTGCCACACGAAGAAATGTATGGTGAATTTTTCAATATTCCTACTCCTGATGAACTGATTTTCTTAAGCTGGTTCCAAGGAGGAGAGGTTTTTAGGTCTGGATTTACGCTTAACAGAGGAATGGGAAAAATCTTTTATTTCAGACCCGGTCACGAATCATTCCCAACATATAAGAATGAAAATGTGATTAAAGTAATTTCTAATGCGTGTAAATTTGTTGCCAAAACTGGCAGAAAAATGCCACTGGAGGGCAAACAAGACTCACCTGAAAATCTTGAAGGCAACTAATTAAGTTTATTCTAAGTAAAAAAAATGACACACCGCATATGCTGACACTTTGATAGTGTGTGGCATGTACGGTGTGTTTTTTTGTTTGGATTATCAAAATTTATAATCACAAATTTCATCAATTTTAAAGTGATTAATATAAGCCTCTTCCATTGGAATCCAGATATTTTTGAAGTTCTGATAAGCTTCGTCTCCATTGCGAGATTTTATTCTTTCCTTTTGGGTTTCACTGTTTATGTCAAGAAATACAGTGGTATCATATGCTTTTCTAAAATCTTCTCGCATTGAGTAAACGCCCTCAATAACAACAGGTTTTTTGCATGAAACAAATATGTTGTCAGTGTAGGCTAGCTCATGGCAGTCAAATTTTTTATAGGTGAAATCTGTTTTTGAAATTAAATTTGTTATAACTTCATCATATAAACGCTCGTAGTGTATGTTTCCGCCACATTCTAAAAGACGTGATTGCGTTCGCATTTCAAAAGGTAAGAAAAAGTCATCTGCATGAATTAAGTCAAAGCCATAAAATGTAGAAATCTTTGAAGCAAGAGTGCTTTTTCCCGCTCCACATCTACCATCAATAGCGATTACAAAAAAATCTTGGGCTTTACGCATTTTTTCAATATTAGAAAAAAGAGGAAGATATTCTATGAAAATTCTATCAATAACTCTATAAGAGGGCATATAATTTTGTCGGTAAATTTCACTGTGGCTGAAAATCGGAATATCTTTGTTTTTTAGCACTTCAAGTTCTGATAACAGCTTTTTTGCTAAATCTGGATTCTTGCTACGGATTTCTTCACTAACCAATTCAGCTTTCATAACAAAACCGCAAGAAGTCCCTTTTTTAACTCTCGCACTTCGCACGAAAAATGAGTTTAGCATATTTATATCAATTAAATTATTTCTAATTGCATCTAAATGAACTCTTACATAACCATTTCCTATGTCTTCAAAATGATTTTCGCGTGAAATGTCAACACTTCCTAGATTGTCTAACTCATTAAGCAAATAATCAAATGAAGTTTTCTCATCTTTTACCATGTGACCGTTCCCAAATTCATTTTGATAAATTAATTTTAAAATATCAGTGGGTTGCATGAGTGGGTAATTGGTTAAATGTTCGGATATCATTTTACTTAATTCTATCATTTAAACACCTCTTTGAAAAAGATGAATAACCAGAAAAGCAAGGAACATGAGAATAAAACCGATAATCATTCCGTCTAATTTTTTTGAATATCCCTTTGGCGTAACTTCTTGATTTGCATCAAGTTTTTTCATGATAGGGTGAAGTTTCCAAAAATAACTGGAAATAGACAAAATCATTGCAACATTAGCAGCAATTTTTATTTCCTCACTCCCAAGAATGAAAATAACTATGAGTAATGCAATGAAAATAAGCTTAGCTCCTGCAACCCAAGAAGCCATATATTTTGCAAACAAATGATGATTTTCGTCTTTTTTAAGCTGATTCCAAGCATTAAATACAGCTACTCCATTGCCAAGTTTGGAGTCGGGTGCAAAATAGAGTATGCATACATTTGCACTCTCCATAATAACAAAAATTAAAATTGCGATATCTAATAAGTTCATTGTAGACATCCTTCCATTGTTTATTCCATAACATCACTATTTTAACACAAAATGAATGAAATCTCAACATGTTTTTTTATAGGCAGGTATATTTTTCAAAAGCAGAAATTATTCAATAATACTTGTCAATTATGCAGATTTATGATAATATTAAATAATAAAATAATTATGATTTTAAGTATTAATGTTAGTTTTATGTTCAGTTAAAGTGCTGTAAAAGATATAATGATTATTTGGAGGAATGAAATGTCTTTGAAATTTTTAATGGGCAATCAGGCGATTGCATTAGGGGCAATTCACGCTGGAGTGAATTATGTTTCGGGATATCCTGGAACACCATCGACAGAAATTCTTGAGATGGTAGCAAAAAGTAAAAATGAAAACACGTACGTGGAGTGGTCTGTTAATGAAAAATCTGCACTAGAAGTTGCTACGGGTGCTGCATATTCGGGCGCTTTTGCATTGGTTACAATGAAACAAGTTGGACTTAATGTTGCATGCGACCCTCTGATGAGCCTAGCTTATATCGGTGTTAAAGGAGCAATGGTCATCGTCGTTGCTGACGACCCCGGTCCGATTTCATCTCAGACAGAACAAGACACAAGACAATTCGCAAGTTTTTGCAAATTGCCAGTTTTTGATCCGTCTTCGCCTGAAGAAGCGTATCAAATGATGTTTGATGCTTTTGAGTATTCGCACAAGTTTCAAACACCTGTTATTGTTAGACCTACTACAAGAATTTGCCACGGATATGCAATGATAGATTTGTGTGAAAACGCAAAAATAAATGATTGTGAGGGGTTTGTCAAAGATCCCAAATGGACAATTTTTCCTAGATTGTCATATCAAAATCACATTAAGCTTGATAATATGAGAAAAACCTTAGCAAGTGAGTTTTCGGACTATGACAAAAATATTACCGAAGGTGAGGGAAGAACTGCAATTGCCACTGCATCTGTGAGCTATGCTTATACGAAGGAGGCAGTTTCAGCATTAGAGGTAAATCCTAAAATTTTGAAAGTGTCGACGCCATATCCTTTTCCTGAGGATTTGGCAGTTTCATTCTTAAAATCAGTTGATACTGTTCTTTGCATTGAGGAACTTGAACCTGTTGTAGAAAGAGAGTTAATATATCTTTGTGGTAAATACAATCTTAACACAAAAATTTTGGGCAAGTTCAGCGAACATATGTCCGTTGCAGGTGAGAACACAGTTGAGAGCGTTAAACATGCAATTTCGAAATATTTAGATATAGATTATTCACCATGTATTATTGAGGAAACTCCTCCGTTGCCTATAAGGCCTCCTGTGCTTTGTGCTGGATGTCCACACAGAGCGTCGTTTTACGCGGTTAAAGTTGCAACAAAAGGACAAAAGGCGGTTTACTCTGGTGATATTGGTTGTTATACGCTTGGAAATGCGAAACCACTTGATATGGTCGATACCTGTCTTTGCATGGGAGCAGGAATTACTATTGCTCAAGGAATAAATAGGATAGAACCTGATACTTACAATTTCGCATTCATTGGGGATTCAACTTTTTTTGCCTCGGGTATTACAGGGATTGCAAACGCGGTGTATAATCAAAGTGACATAATTATTGTTGTTCTTGATAATTCTACTACAGCGATGACAGGTCACCAACCTCATCCTGGAACAGCTGTTACTATGATGAATGAAATTTCAGAGAAAATCAGCATAGAAAAAGTTTTGAAATCTCTAAATGTTGATTTTGTAAAAACTGTTAATCCACTTGATTTAAAAGAATCTGTTAATGTGGTGAAAGAGGCAATTCAAACAAAAGGAGTTCGCGCGATTATTTTCAAATCTCCATGTATTGCAATTATTAAACCTAAAGAAAAATACTGTGTTGAGAGCAACTGCATTAATTGCAAAAAATGCATAAAGGAACTAGGTTGCCCTGCAATTTCTGCAAATGAAAACGGTGTCTATATTGAAAAATCTCTATGTTATGGTTGTGGGCTATGTTTGAATGTTTGTCCGGTAAATGCGATACAAAGAGAAAGCGAAGGAGGTGTGAATAATGATTAATTGTTTGTTGACAGGAGTAGGGGGACAAGGAACGGTATTGGCGTCAAAACTGATTTCGCAATGTGCAATGGATATGGGATATAATGTTCGTACCGCAGAAACTATTGGGATGGCACAGCGTGGAGGAAGTGTTGTAAGCCACGTGAGAATAGGAGAGAGTTATTCACCTTTGATACCTTTTGGCAGTGCAGATATCATAATAGCATTTGAGCCTGCTGAAGCGGTAAGAACCCTACCGTATCTTAAAGAAAAGGGTACTGTGATAGTGAGTGACAAAGCTCTTCAACCTGTAACTGCGTCCCTTAGTGGAAAGGGTTATGATTGCGCCGAAATGATTGAATTTTTAAAGAAAAAGATTGAAAATTTAGTTGTTCTAAATGCGGACGAAATTTGCAATCAGTGCAATAGCACGAAAGTGTTGAATGTTGCGCTTATAGGAGCGGCTGTCAAAAGTGGAAAACTAGAAATTGATGAGGAGCAAATGCTCAGTACAATCAACAAAATTGTTCCTTCAAAATTTATTGAAATGAATAAGAAGGCTTTTAATTTAGGAATGTCTAATTAAATCTAGGGTAGAATGGAGAGAAAAATGCGAATGACAAAAAAACAGCTAGAATTAATTAAAATTCAGCTGAAGCGGTTGATGAAAATTGAAAATGGGTTTTATAGAAAGAGGTTTGAGGGAATAAATATAGAGGATATTAATTCGCAAGAAGATTTTGAAAAACTCCCTTTTTTGTGGAAAGGCGACTTGCGTGACGCATATCCGTTAGGGTTGCAATCTGTTCCAGAAGAAGAAATTGTGAGAATTCATTCTTCAAGTGGAACGACAGGAACACCTGTAATTATTCCATATACGCAAAAAGATATTGACGACTGGACTGAAATGTTTAGGCGTTGCTATGAAATGACTGGTGTGACAAATAGTGATAGAGTACATATTACACCGGGTTATGGACTGTGGACAGCTGGAATTGGATTTCAAGCGGGAGCAGAAAAACTTGGAGCTATGACTATACCCATTGGACCTGGAAACACGGATAAACAACTGCAAATGATGATGGATTTAAAATCGACTGTTTTATGTGCAACTTCATCATATGCGTTATTGCTTGCAGAAGAAATAGAAAAAAGAGAAATAAAAGAGAAAATTCACCTTAAAAAAGCTTTAATCGGTTCAGAGCGCTGGGGAGATGCAATGAGAAAGAGGATTGCAGCCGAAATGGGTGTTGAGCTTTACGATATCTATGGACTAACCGAGATTTACGGTCCCGGTGTAGCTATTAGCTGCTCAGAAGAAAATGGGATGCACTACTGGGATGATTACCTCTACTTTGAAGTAGTTGACCCTAAAACTGGTGAAGTTTTGAAAGATGGAGAGAGTGGCGAATTGGTGGTGACTACTCTTTGCAAAGAGGGTGCTCCGCTAATAAGATTTAGGACACATGACCTTACAAAATTTATAGTTGAAGAATGTTCATGTGGTTCAAAATTCCCTAAAATCGATAGGTTGATTGGACGCACCGATGACATGATAAAAGTTAAAGGGGTCAATATTTTTCCAAGTCAAATTGATGAATTGTTAAAAACAATCCCAGGTGCTTCAAGTGAATATCAAGTTATTATTGACCATTTAGACGGAAAAGATTTACTAACCTTGTTTGTCGAAAGAGAAGCTGGTGCAGATGTTGAAATTCTTGAACACATAATTGGGGATTTGTTTAAACTTAAAATAGGTATTTCTATAAAAGTTAAAATTGTGGAAATGGGCGATTTGCCAAGAAGCGAAAGAAAAACGAGACGAGTTTTTGACAACAGGTATTAAGGCGATTGTTATGTGGAGGTAAGGTTATGAAAATTGAAGATTTAAGTGAAATACAACAATCATTGGTTAACCGAATGGGGAAGCACGAGTTTGAAAAATTCTCGGAGCTTGAAGCAATAGAACTTATGTTGATTTTCTTTTCTCCTAAACTTGATACACGTAAACTGTCAGAAAAATTACTTAAAAAGTTTGGAAGTTTTTCTAAAATACTAAATGCACCTGTTTCGGAACTTGAGAAAACAAGAGAGATAGACAAAGAGACCGCTTTATATATCAATTGCATTAAAAATTTTTCTAGGCTTTACTTCGATAATCTTAGTTCAGGTTCTGTTAGAATTTACGATAGCAAGGGAGCATACGACAGGTTTCACTCAAAATTCATTGGGCGGACGAAAGAGTGCGTCGCAGTTATGCTATTAAACAGTGGAAACAAAGTGATTTACGAAGATGTGATTTGGCAAGGGTCTGTTTCACAAGTTCCAATCTATGTGCGAGAACTTTTGGATTTGTGTGTCAAATTTGATGCAGCAAGTTTGTTTCTTGCACACAATCACATAAGCGGAAATCTTGCTCCATCTAGGGGAGATATTGCTTCGACAAGAGAAATACAGCTTGCTCTAGACTCAATTTATGTGTATTTGCACGACCATTTAATTCTTACAGAGAATGATTATACGTCAATGAGAGGCGCGGGGTGGATGGCAAATTTAAGCGAACAGATTAGTTCGTTTCGCAATAGTATGCTGATGGATGCAATGAGAATTGATGAAGAATATAGTTTCAGTGAGTAGGGCAAGATATTTTGACAATTTACTATAAAAACGAACTGCACCTTGCTAGAATAAAGGTACAGTTCGTTTTTATTAAAATACTAATCACAAGCGAAAATATTTTCATTCGTGATTAGTATTGAGAAGAGTATGTTCACTCACAGCTAACTTATCGAAACCTCGTAATCCTATTTATTGAAAAACCTCATCAAGTCTTCCTGTTTCTGGATCCATTAAATAACCTCCTACAAACACATCTTTTGGTATCAGAGGGTGTTTTTTTATGAGATTTACAGTTTCTCTTACAGAAATTTCTGGGTCTTCAAACCCAATAAACCATTCGTTGATGTCACAACCCATGTATTCCATGAACGCTATATCTTCTTTAGAAACTCCGCGTTCAAGCATTTTTCTTGTTATTTCTGTAGGATTTACACTCTGGACTCCGCAATCATAATGTCCTATTACTAGTATTTTTTCAACTTCCAAATCGTATATTGCAATTAGTAAACTTCTCATAACACTTCCAAAAGGATGGCTAATAAGTGCACCTGCATTTTTTACAATTTTTACATCTCCATTTTTGAAATTAAGAGCAGCAGGTAACAATTGTGTGAGTCTTGCATCCATACAGGTTAGAATTGCAATCTTCTTTTTTGGCATTTTTGAAATATGATATTTTTCATATTTTTTTTCTTCAACAAATTTTTTGTTGTAAGCTTTTATTTCATCTATATTCATTTTAACCTCGCAAATAAAATTGTGTCAAGTTAGATTATACATGAAAAACCAAATAAAAGCAATAAATTTCAAGGAAGTTTAGTTTGGTAACAAAGGATATTTTTTCTTAGATTGGATTAAGGTTTTAAACTCATCTTCTGCAAGTGGCTTTTCAAAGTAATATCCTTGTGCATATTCGCATTTTAATCCTTTCAGCCATAAAACTTGACCAAATGTTTCAACGCCTTCTGCAACTGTTTCCATGTTTAAGTTTTTAGCTATTTTAAGAACACCCTCAACAACAGCGTTGTTTCTTTCGCCTTTTTCGTTAACATTGAAGAATTTTTTGTCGAGTTTAAGCGCGTCTGCTTCGATTGTACTAAGCCTGTTAAGAGATGACAACCCAGCACCGAAATCGTCGATTGAAACTCTAAATCCTGCTTTCTTTAGCTGATGGATTTTTTCTAAAAAGTCGTCTCCTGAGTGTGAAGCAGCAGAATTTTCACTAATTTCGAATTCTATTTTCTCAGGCTCAATTTGGTGTCTATTGGTAATATACAACACTGAAGAGAGGAAGTTTTTGTCTGCTAACGAGTGAGAGGAGATATTGACAGATATTACAGGCACTGCAAGTTTTAATCTGTTCTTCTTAATGAAAATACAAACTTCCTCCAATACATACTTGTCCAGTTCGCTGATAAACCCATTTTCCTCAAAAACACTGATGAAAGCGCTTGGGTAAATGGTATCACCGATTTTCGGGTGCCATCTAACCAATGCTTCTGCTGCGCCCATTCTAAGGGTTTTAAAATCTACTTTAGGTTGATAAACAATCTTGAATTCTTTGTCTTGCAATGCTTGCTCCATGCGGAAAGTGATATTTTGTTTTTGTTCAAAATCTTTTTGCATGCTTTCGTCAAAGTAAATGAATGATGTTTTATGTGTCTTTTTACCTTGAAGTCGAGCAGTGTCGGAACAACTCAAAATATCATCAATTTTTAACTTGCAATCTTTAATGGTGTATATTCCAAAAGATAAACTTAAATGATATTTGTCGTTTAGAACCTTGCTTATCTCAGGCAAGATGTAATAGTTGTAAATCTCGCGCATATTTATTTTATCTGCTGTTCGCATAAAAAATAAAAATTGATCAGCGGTTCGGCGTGAAATTAAGGTGGAGGTGTCCTTTGTCGCCTCTGTGATGCCTTTTGCAAGCGCCTGTATCACCTGAGAACCTCGTTCATAACTAAAATATGAATTGATTGATTTAAACATGTCTATATCTACAGAAATCAATTCATACTGATCGCTTGCACCTTTTTGTAACAGATCATCGATTTTTTTTCTGAAATATGCAAGGGACATTACACCTGTTAACTCATCAGTTTTATATGCATGTTCGAGAATTTTCTTTTGCTTTTTTTGTTCCAGATAATGTAAAAACACAAAACCCAGAATAATGAGGATTAAAGCTAATGCAAAATATATCCAATTGTCGATAACGAAATCTAAGAAACTAGGCTCAAAAAGCAAGTCGTTATTATGGTTTGTGATTATTCCGTTATACTCATAATCGCTAAAGTTATCAAGCATTACATTGAAAATAGGTAAATAATCGCTTGATATCTCATTGGAGATGAGAAACTGCATAGGGACTTCAAGCAACAATGGAACAGTAATACTGTCATGATCAGATAGATAAATCTCAGAGTAGGAAGTTGCGCTTTCGGTGCTTACAGCAACATCTAAGTTTCCGTTAGAAAAGTCGTCGAGAAGTAAATTAAATTCATCGTAAAATATTATCTCATTATCTGGGAAAGAGTCTATAAAGCTGTCATAATCTATGGTGAGGTATTCTAGCATTCCTATTTTAGGAGAATTACTGATAACTTCGCCAAGTTTCGAGTCTTGTCTATAGATATCTCCATGAATTTGTGCGTACAT
>CAYJBU010000078.1:0-12259 GCA_964368155.1 uncultured Eubacteriales bacterium
GTTGAAATGGACGGAGACGAAATGACCAGAATAATCTGGCAAATGATTAAAGATATCTTGTTGAACCCTTACATAGAGTTAAAAACAGAGTACTATGATTTGGGATTACAATACCGTGAAGATACGAAAGACCAAGTAACAATTGACAGTGCAATTGCGACTAAAAAATATGGTGTAGCTGTTAAGTGTGCAACTATTACTCCAAACGCTCAAAGAGTTGAAGAGTACAATTTAACAGAGATGTGGAAATCTCCTAACGGAACAATTAGAGCGATTTTGGACGGAACAGTTTTCAGAGCTCCTATCATCGTTAAAGGCATAGTTCCCTATATTCCAAACTGGACAAAACCAATTACTATAGCCCGTCATGCATATGGAGACATATACAAAAACACAGAGATGATAGTTACAGAAGGTTCAAAAGCTGAACTGGTTGTCACAGACAAAGACGGAAACGAAACCAGAAAATTAATTCACGAATACAAAGGCGACGGAATTCTTCAAGGAGTTCACAACACTGACGAGAGTATCACAAGCTTTGCAAAATCATGTTTTGGCTATGCACTTGATTTAAAACAAGACTTATGGTTTGCTGCTAAAGATACTATTTCAAAAACTTATGACCACAGATTTAAAGATATTTTCGAAGAAGTATATCAAAATGAATATAAAGAAAAATTTGAAGCTATAGGGATTGAGTATTTTTATACCCTTATTGACGATGCCATTCAAAGAGTTATCAGGTCTGAGGGTGGCTATATATGGGCTTGTAAAAACTACGATGGAGACGTCATGTCTGACATGATAGCTACTGCATATGGAAGTTTAGGATTGATGACTTCTGTTTTAGTCTCACCCGAGGGCGTGTATGAATTTGAGGCAGCACACGGAACAGTAACCAGACATTATTACAATCATTTAAAAGGCGAAAAAACTTCCACAAACCCAATCGCAACTATTTTTGCTTGGACAGGCGCACTTAAAAAACGTGGCGAACTAGATAATATCCCTGAATTATGTGAATTTGCTGACAATTTAGAAAAAGCTTCTATTTTGACAATGGAAAACGGTATTATGGACAAAAATCTTGCTATAATTTCTGTTTTAGAAAATAAAAAAGCAGTTACTACACAAGAATTTTTAGTTGCTATTAATGACCAGTTAAAAGCTATTTTAGGAGTAAACTAATGCAAACAAATAATCGCGGAATACCTATGGCTGTTATTCGCAGAATGACAAGGTATTATAGGTATCTTCTTGAATTGGAAAAATCCAATATCAGCAAAATTTCTTCACAATCTTTTGCTGATAAACTTGGTCTCACATCTTCTCAAGTTAGACAAGATTTTGGTTATTTTGGTGGATTTGGACACAAAGGATATGGCTATGAAGTCACTTTTCTAAAAAACGAGCTAAAAAAAATTCTTGGACTTGAGAGCCAAAAAAAATGTATTCTCATCGGTGTTGGTAATTTGGGAACAGCGATTTTATCGATGAATTACGAGAGAGTGGGATTTTCACTCATAGGAGTCTTTGATAATAATCCTCAACTACTTGGGAAAACTATCAGAGGTTCAAAAGTATTTTCTATGGATTCGATTGAAGATTTCTGCAAAAATGAGTCGCCTGAATGTGCTATAATCTGCACTCCCAGTGCAGGTGTTCACGAACTTGCCACAAAGCTATATGATTGCGGAATTCGCAGTTTTTGGAACTTTAGTCACTATGATATTTCTATTTTATTCCCTGATGCAATCGTCGAAAATGTTCATTTGAATGACAGCATGATGACTCTGCGTTTTCTAATGGAAGGATAAGACCTATTTTCAATTTGGTTATTAAAAAATAAATGTATATTATTGGTATAGCAAAATAAATTCTTGTAATTTATTTTGTTGTACCATTTTTTGCTTTATCACGTTTCTCCAACGCAGTCTTTGAATGAATTGTTGCGTATTTTGACTATAACCTTTGAATAATTACAATTATTAGTGAAATTAGCATATAATTTTTTACACATTTCACTAAGAAAATATATTGTATAATCAAAAAAATTATGTTACAATAATCACAATAGCTTAATTTATATGGAGTATTAAATAAAAAGGAGTAAGCAATAATGAAAAAAGTATTTGATGAATTGTCAAAAGTTATAGCAGGAAATGGAACTGCTCCTTTTTTAACTTTGGTTTGCATGCTTGCAAAAGGACATTTGTTAATTGAAGATGTGCCAGGAGTTGGTAAAACTCTTCTCGCCTCCTCTCTTGCAAAGTCATGTAATGTTGAATATAAAAGAGTTCAATGCACTCCTGATATACTCCCTGGGGATATACTGGGATTTAGCATGTATGACATTAACACAGGAAGAACAAATTACATTAAAGGACCTGTAATGACTAATTTGCTTTTAGTGGATGAAATAAACAGGGCATCGCCAAAAACACAATCAGCTTTGCTTGAAGTAATGGAAGAATATGAAGTTACAGTGGACGGAATTGTGCATATTGTTCCAAATCCTTTTATGGTAATCGCAACACAAAACCCAATTGAAAATGTTGGAACTACTTCTTTGCCAGAAGCACAATTAGATAGATTTACAATGAGAATTTCTATGGGATATCCGAACTTTGAAGATGAGATGCTTATATTATCTCGATTTGAAAACAGCGAAAAAACACCTGAGGCTTCAATAGTAATGAATTCTGAAGAAATAATGGAAATGCAGCGAAACGCAAGCAAAGTAAAAGTAAAACGGGACATAATGGAATACATTATAAAAATCACAACAAAAACTCGCAATCACCCCAAAATCTCACTTGGTTGCTCTCCACGTGCTTCGCTTTCACTTTTGAGATGTGCTAAAGCTCGTGCTTTTATGCTTGAAAGGGATTTTCTAATTCACGACGATGTAAAAGAACTTGCAAAATATGTACTTTCGCACAGAATTGTTTTGGCTTCTCAGTTAAAGGGAATTCAAAACACAGTTTATTCTCATGAATTGATTAATGAAATTGTTTCTCAAACGCCAATCTAGTTTTAAATTCCCTATAAACTGTGCCACAAAGAATAAAAGGTTACATTTTGCAAATTAAAAACTGCTCAAATCATTGCAACTTACCAAGAAAGAATGGTCATATTTATGTTAAAATCGCCAAAAAGAGCAAAGATTTCCAAGCCTCGTGCAATGATATTTCCTTTTTTAATTATGCTAATCATCACTGCCATAGCTTCTTTGTACTATGGTAGCCCGATACTTTGGACAAGCTTTGCAATTTTCACATTTGTTTTACTCTTTGATTTTTTTCATTTTTTGTTTTTTTCAAAAAAAATTGTATTTTCCCAAAGCATTTCCACAAAACTAATTGAATGTTACGGAACTGTCGTTTTAAACGTTCAAATAGAAAATTTAAGAGGATTTACCTGCATAGCATGTTTTAAAAAGTCTGATAAAATCCAGTTTCATTTAATAGAAAATTCTTGTGAATTAAAATTAGTTCAATATGATATAGGTGTACAGAATCTTGGGATAAACTATGTTTATATTAAAAGTATTTTCGGATTATTCAAATCAAAAAAATCATTTATTTCAGAAAACACCAACGAATTAACTTGCTTTGTTATCCCAATAATACGAACACTAAACACTGAAGTCAGTTTAGACAGGAATATCCAATCAAACTCCAGTCAAATACCACTATATAAAAACCAATATGATGATTATATAGGAAACAGAAATTATGTTGCAGGAGACCCTTTAAAGCTGATTAATTTCAAAAAATCTGCAACAATTAAAAAGACTGTTGTAAAAGAATACAACCTTCCGGAAATTGGAATGATGTACAATATCTTCGTACATTCATATAATAAAAATAATTTTCGTACAATCGCAGAAAGCATATTAGCTACTCAGGAATATTACCATTTATATGGTGGTGAGATAATGTTCCTCTATTTTTCAAGTGGTTATGAAAACAAATACGACAGCGACACAATTTTAAAGCTTTCTAGTGATATTGCAAATATAAAGGAAAATTACGAAAATAAAATTTCATTTTCTAACATTAAAACAAAAGAACTGCCTACTGTTGTCATCATTTCTCTATATGACCCCAAAAAAGACTACTCTTTCATATCTGAACTTAGCCCAAACAGCATGATTTTTCTTGTTTCGCAGGCAATTCAATTCAAAGATAAATTTATTGAATTAGTTGTTAATCCACATATTATCATAGCAGACGAAACTATGCTATCAGGTGTTAATAATGAATAGCGAAAATACAGAAATTAGAATTAAACTTTTATTAACTAGACTTGTAGATGGAGCAATTTTTGCATCACTTGCAAGCATTATTTCTTATGCAATTTTTTATTCAACACTTGAAATAGGCTTTGAATTTCTCTTTGAAATTTTCACATTCAATTTAATAATATGGTTGCTTTTTTCGACAGTTAGCTTTGAGAAAAAAATCTTTATGTATTTTTTATTCACGTTAATAATTTTGCTTACAACAACCTATATAATTTTAGATAAACAGGAATTACAGCAGTATTTCATCGACTTTGTTGCATGGATTCAAGACTCCTCCCCTAATCCTGAATTTTTCACAAATTATTTTATAGTATTTCTTTTTTTACTTCCTGTTTTCACATTTAAATCTTCAAAAACTCTTGTAGTTTTATTTTGGATTTTTATCACTCTGATTTTTTTTGGTCTGAGTATTTACTATGCAAAAACTGCTTTAAATTTTTATTTTTTACTTTCTGTTCCAATTTTATTCTATATTTTTTTTAGATGCAATTATTATAAAAAGGTTGAATTCCAAAAAAGTGAGATAAGCTATTATTCCTTTATTTCAAAAAAAATCCTTATCCCACTAATCCCCTGTTCTGTCCTTTTCGTGACATGCTTTTTCTTTACTTTTAGCTACAAGTCAAACGTGGTTGTAAGAAACACAAACAATTTTGTAAGGAATATTGTGTCCCAAGTGGAATTTTTAGACCGAATGTCCTCTCGATTTTCTAACATCAATTATAATATCGAAACACTAGGAGGCAATCTATATCAATCAGATACTTTAAACTTCAAAATAAAATCTGATAGTTCACTTTTATTACGAACAAAAGTCTTTTATGAGTACACAGGTTCAGGATTCGCTGGTTATGATGAGGAAATATTTTACGACTTTTCACAATACTCCTCAGAAAGCAAGTCTATAAACGGAGAAAAAAATTCTTATACAATTAAAATTGAAGACTACAAAAGCAACAAAGTTCCCGTACCAACAAAATATCAATTAATCTCAGGTGACATTGAAAATTATTCTGTTAATCAATTTGGAGAAGTTTTTTTCAAAGAATACTTTATCAAAAATGACGAATTCGAGGTTGATTACTACACAGGAGATTATTCCTCAAGGAATATGTTTAGATATATAATTAACGACTTAAAGAGCGAAAACTATTCGCGCCCTCCTGAAACTTTAACCCCTCTTCCAGAAACAGTAACTCAACGAACAATTGACCTTGCCCAAGATATAAAATCATATGCACTTGAACAAACTGCATATTTTGATGAATTTGTCATTCGAGAAGTTTCTCGTGAAGCGCTCGACAACTATATTACAAGTTTATTCATCAACTCTTTTTTAGAAAGAAATTTTGTTTACTCTGAAACCCCGGGAGAGATTATCGGCACTGACTTTGTAGACAGTTTCTTGTTCGAATTAGAGGAAGGATATTGTACTTCTTTTGCCGCTACAATGTACGTAATGCTACGTTCTTTGGACATCCCATGCAGATATGTGACAGGTTTTTCTGTTTGGAACAACAGCGCAGATGAGTTTGTGGACATCACATCAAAAAATAGACATGCTTGGGTGGAGGTTTACTTTGATGGAATTGGATTCATTCCATTCGACCCAACCCCACCTGACTATTCGCAAGAAACTAATGTATCTTCTGCGAATTTAGGTACTTCTGACTCGAATCCAGCCGAACCACAACCCGAAACAGACCCATTGTACGAGGAAGAATTACCTGAGTTTTCCTTTGAACCCGAACAATTCCCAAACTCACATTTTGAAGTTGACAACACAACAGAAAAAAACAGCTTTGATTTCACAATAATAGCATACTTTATCCTATTTACTTTGCTTACCCTTTCCTTATTCTCTATGCCTTATTTATTTATAAAGCGAAAAAAAGCTAACATTGAAAACACTCTTAATTCGACTGATTTCACCGTTGTATACGAAAATTTAATCAGACTGCTTGCAGTAATAGGATTAAAGCAAAAACCAAATGAAACCACAAGAGAATTTATGAGACGAGTGTATAAATATGACCGACCATTTGGCACTGATGAGCAAATCTATAAAAAGAATAATGTTTACAGCGATTTTCATCCTCATATCGGTAGTGAAATGGAATGTGTTATAAAAATAATTGAAAAAAATCTTTATGCCAAAGACAGCGACACGACAAATATCACCCCTTTAATCAATTTTAGAAACCGAATTCACACACACATTAAAAGCACAAAACCTAAGTTAACTTATTTGCTTGTATTCAATAAAACAACATAATTGTTGAAATCTTTCAACATTTGACATTTAATTTAAGAATTAAATAAAACTACGACACCGAAAATTTTGATGTATTGTGTCGCATCGGAATTTTCGGTGCCTAAGATATTTTCATGCTATAAAGTTAGCCTATATTGATTATGAATAAAACATTAGAGATAGTCTTGATTAATTAATTAAATTATGATAAAATAGATAGCAGTTTTGTCTATCTTATAATAAAAACAAAGTTAAAAGTCAATTTCTTTTTCGCCAGTAATTAATAGCACAAAACTGCGGATTGGAGCATCATTATGAAAATGTTTATTATTAAATTAAGTACGATTATCGATGTGCAAAAATTCATTTCAACTGTTTCTATGTTTGATTGTGATGTTGATATTGTTTCAGGAAGATACATCATTGACGCAAAATCTATCATTGGATTACTAAGCTTGGATTTATCGAAACCACTAGATTTAAAAATCTATAATTGCACTGATGAAATAGAAGAAAAACTCAAACCATTTATTGTTAAGGTTTAATCTGAAAGGAATATATCATGTCAATTTTAAAACTAAAACCTGTTTTCAAAGATTATATTTGGGGTGGAAAAAACTTAATCTCAAAATTCGGCAAAGAGTACGATGGAGATATTCTAGCTGAAAGCTGGGAGTTGTCTACTCACAAAGACGGTCTTTCTGTTATCGCAAACGGAGAGCACTCAGGCAAAACTTTAGCTGAATTAATTAACATACAAAGTAATATATTAGGAAAAAACTGTAATAAATTTGAAGATTTTCCTATATTGATAAAATTAATAGATGCAAAAAACAATTTATCAATACAAGTTCACCCTGATAACGAATATGCTATAAAGAACGAAAAACAGTTTGGGAAAACAGAAATGTGGTATGTCGCTTCGTGCGAAACTGGAGCATACCTCTACTACGGATTTAATAAAGATATTAGCAAGTGGGAATTTGAAGAAAGAATTAAAAACAACACATTACTTGAAGTTCTCAACAAAGTATTTGTTAAAAAGGGTGATGTTTTTTTCATTGAAGCAGGTACAATTCACGCAATTGGAAAAGATATTATCATTGCAGAAATTCAGCAGAATTCAAATGTAACCTACAGAGTTTACGATTATGGAAGATTAGACGCAAACGGAAATGCAAGAGACCTTCATATAGGCAAAGCAGTTGAAGTTACTAGCACATCAAAGCTTGTAACAACCGACTCCCCTGTTCCTCACATCGCTTGTTGCGAATACTTCACTGTTGATAAAATTTTTCTCGATGGAAAAACTACAAAGTCACTGTCATGCTATTCAGACGAGAATTCTTTTGTAAGCCTCTTGGTCTTAGACGGCTCTGGTAAAATTACATCAATTGATGAAACAATTGAATACAAAAAAGGAGACAGTATATTTATCACCGCTGGTCATGGAGATTTTTCCATTGATGGAAAAATAGAAGCACTCTTGACTACTATCAGTTAATTTAACTTAATAATTCACACGAAAGGATTGATTAAAATGAAGATATTAGTTGTACCAGACTCTTTTAAGGGTTCTCTTGAAGCAAAAGAAATATGTGACATTGTTGAAAATTCTGCAATAAATTTGATTCCAAATGCACAAATACTGAAGTATCCTATAGCAGACGGAGGAGAGGGTACAGTCGCAGCAATTTTAAATTCCTTGCAAGGAAAAGAAGTTCATACAAAAGTAATGAGCCCTGATTTTAGAGAAATAACTGCTACTTATGGTGTTTTTGATGAAACAAAAGCCATAATGGAAATGGCACAGGCTTCTGGAATTACTTTAGTTGAAAACCGCGACATTATGAAAATGAACACTTTTGGAACAGGAGAAATGATTTTAGACGCTGTTAAAAAAGGAATTAAAACGATATACATCGGCATAGGCGGCAGTGCTACTAACGACTGTGGTCTAGGCTTCGCAAATGCTTTAGGTGTAAAATTTCTTGACAAGAATAAACATGAAGTTGTTCCCGTTCCTGAGAACTTTATGCAAATTTGTGATTTTGATATGTCCTCAATCAATCCCAAAATAAAGGATGTTGAGATAATTATTATGAGTGACGTTAAAAATCCGCTTATTGGTGAAAATGGTGCCACTTATATATTTTCAAGACAAAAAGGCTCTACAGATGAAAACATACATCATTTAGAAAAAAGCATTAAACATATCTGTGAATTAATCAATAAGAAATTAAACATAGATTTATCAAACACACAAGGTGCTGGCGCTGCCGGCGGACTTGGAGCAGCCCTCCTTGCTTTTACAGACGCAAAAATGCAATCAGGAGTTTCATCAGTAATTGATATTCTTGGGATAAAAAGCAAACTAGATGAAGTTGATTTTGTCATTACAGGCGAGGGCAGAATGGACAATCAATCTGCTTTTGGAAAAGTAGCATATGGAATAGGCACGCTTTGCAAAGAGAAAAACATTCCGTGCTATGCAATTGTAGGCAGTTTAGGGAGTGATTATCATGAAATGTATAATCATGGAATTACTAGCATTATCACATGTGTAGACTCAGTTATGGACCTTGATCACGCTTTATTTAACGCAAAAGATTTATGTGAAAAAGCGAGCGAAAGACTTCTTCGATTTGTCGTTCCAGTAATTTGAGTTTTTTAAGTATTTTTACTTTATTCCTGCTGAACAATCCTAAAAACAATCAGTTAAATTCGCTCTGTATTTGCTCCTAGTGGCTAATAACAAAAAATAAAAACTAATTCAAGTTTTCAAGAAAGAAGTGGACTAGTTATGATAATAAGAGAACTAGAAAAAAATGATTTACTACAAGCGAATATTATTTCCTCTGTAGCTTTTGAATTTCCTTTTGATGTTGAAAAATTTGACTCAAACGAAAAACAAAATGAATTATTATCTCAAAAAGTTGACGATTTCACACCAATCAGTATTGGTGCCTTTGACGATGATAACACTACTCTATACAGCTCATTCACTTCTTATCCGTACAAAGTCAGATTTGACGGTAACGAAGTAATGATGGGAGGAGTAGGCGGTGTATCCACACTTCCCCCATATAGAAGAAGTGGTTGTGTTAGAGAATCTTTTAAATACTTATTCCCAAAACTAAAAAAAGAAAATTATCTTTTGAGCTTTCTATATCCTTTTAGTTGTTCGTATTATAGGCAATTTGGATATGAAGTAAGTTCCTTAGTTAATACATGGAGCATTGATTTAAAAGCGCTTAAAAAAAGTGGAATTGAGGGAAAAGTAGAGTTCTTAACTCCTGATAGTAGTAGCGAGATAATTGATAAAATATATAATGAAATGTATAATAATTATAATCTATCTGTGCTAAGGAAAGACTATAATTACAAATATTTCAACAAGCGTGATACATACAAAAACAAAAACTATGCCTATGTTTGGAAAAATAAAGATGGTGAAGCAAAAGGTTTTATCATGTTTAAAAAAGCTTTGGTTAACGGAAAAAATGTAATGGATTGCACCCACTTTTTCGGTGAAACTCATGACTTAATCTTTGCAGATAGAGAAGCATTTTTAGGTTTAATGGATTTTGTGTTAACTTTCTCATCAAATTACGATAGCATAAAATTTCTTTTACCTTCAAACATCCGCCTAGAGGGATTGATAAATGAATCAAATTTCACTTCATGCAAAACGAGTTCTCGCGGAATGGTGAGAGTGATAGACGTCGAAGGAATTTTGAAATTATGCAAATTCAAAGGAACTGGTGAGCTTAAAATAAACATTTCTGATAAATACTGCGATTGGAACAACGGTATTTTTCATGTTTCTTTTAAAAACGGAGTGTGTGAGAACATTTGCAAAGCTAGCGAGGATTTTGATATCAGCATGGATATTTCCACATTCTCTTCATTAATCTGTGGTAATTATCACAGCGTTCATGACTGCTTGAAACAAGACTTAGAAATATCGAACAATTCAGATGATATCGAAAAAGTTTTTTATTTTAAACCTAACATGGTAGTCGACTTATTTTAATAAATTAGATTACACCACAAAATTAATTTTAAAATTTGCAAAATTAGAAAGGGCA
Organism: uncultured Eubacteriales bacterium; assembly: GCA_964368155.1. Taxonomy (GTDB): domain Bacteria; phylum Bacillota; class Clostridia; order Oscillospirales; family Acutalibacteraceae; genus SIG603. The sequence continues at coordinate 10,655 of CAYJBU010000078.1, forward strand.
GTGAAATAACTATGAAAAAACCAAATATTGTTTATGTTTTCCCCGATGAATTTAACCCCTATGCAATGGGATTTATGAATGAGTATCCTGTTATCACTCCAAATCTCGACAAATTTTCAAGCGAGAGTGTTGTTCTAGAAAATGCTATTAGCAACCAACCAGTTTGCAGTCCATACAGAGCTATGCTCATGACTTCAAAATATGGATTTGCAACTGGAGTTACTACAAATTGCAATTCAAATACTACTCAAATGGGAGTATACTTGAAGGAAGATGAAATTTGCATGACAGATGTACTTTCCAAAAATTCATATAATGTTGGTTACATCGGAAAATGGCATTTAGACCCAGTTGAACCGAAACACGCTCAATACACAGAAGGCTACAGACCTGACGGCGTGCTATGGGATGCTTATCCCGAAAAACACCGTAGACATGGGATTGATTATTGGTATGGCTATGGATGCAATGACAATCATTTTCACCCAAATTATTGGGGCAATGACAGCAAAGTCGACGAATCTATAAGACCTGATGAGTGGAGCGCAAAACACGAGACTGACATAGCTATAAAATATATTTTGAACACAGAAAATCAAAGAGATGAGAATAAGCCTTTCGCATTGTTCTTAGCTTACAACCCCCCTCACATGCCTTTTGATCAAGTTCCCGAGCAATACAGAGAGTTGTACAAAGGAATTGATCCAAAAGATTTGTTGACACGAAAAAATATTGACCATGATGGCAGAATTAGCGATGAAAAGTATGGTGGCAAATCAGGCAAGGAAACAGCTTACGAGAATGTGGCTAACTATTTCGCTGCAATTTCAGGCATTGACGAACAATTCGGAAAAGTATTAGCAGCTTTAGAAGAAAAAGGGTTGACACAAGATACTATCGTTGTGTTTACTTCTGACCACGGTGACATGATGGGAAGTCAGAATTTAATGCACAAATCCACATGGTATAGCGAAAGTTTCAAAGTACCATTTTTGATTAGATATCCAAAAGCACTTCAACCTTCAACTAGAGACTTTGTCATGAGCGTAACTGACGTTATGCCTACATTGCTCAGCATGGCTGGACTTTCAACAGAAATACCAAAGAATATTCACGGTGAAAACAAAACAGATTTACTTATGGGATATGACAGAGACACCGAGGGGTTATATTTCAATTATGGAATTAACGCTCGTGGATTAAAAACTCCATCTCACACATTTGTTTCAATTAAAGACCGTGATAACAGCGAACAACTCTTACTGTTTGATGATGTAACCGACCCATATCAGCTAAGTAATATTGCTGATAGTTCACGTGAAATCACAAGTAAGTTAAGAGACAAAACCGAGTGGTTATTAAAACAAGCAGGAGATAACTATAGATAGTTTAATTGATATGGTCGAACTATTTTAAAATTAGCACTCCACTTTAAATTCCCTTAGGCACTAGGAACTAATCCAAAATTTTCAGGCACATTGAAGATGAAATCCCTTCAATGTGCCTGTCCTATTCGTTTTTATTTATAGTCGAACCAATACAAAAAACGCACAAAGACAGCAAAGGTAAAATTTTGTTTAACAAGGCGGAGGAGGGAGTAATAGT
>CAYJBU010000079.1:0-12235 GCA_964368155.1 uncultured Eubacteriales bacterium
GTCTGGCTAAGGCATTGAGATTTTTCTCATTGCCTTTTTTATATACAGCTAATTTGTTTTACTCATGCTAAAAAATAGTCTTGACAAACAAGTGTTGTCAAGACTATTTTCATTTAACGAAAACTATAATTCCTCTACAATATAATTACTTATCTCATTTTCTATGTATTATTCTTTTACTTTTTTAATGTTGTATTTTTTTCTTAGTAGCGCTGCCCAAAAACCAGTTGCCTTAACTATAACTACTTTCATCAAAAAAACCTTCCTTTCATATACAGTAAATCTTAACTTTGAAACAAGCAAAGTAAAAATACAAATCTATCTGAATATTGTTACTTGCGAATCACTGAAATACCCAACGCGGTAATTATTATAGCAGCGACAAACATTACAAGACCATATGGACAAAAGCAAGAAAAAGTCATCCCAAGCCCAAAAGCCACTGCATAGCTACCACAGGGTCTTCTATATTTACAACAACAATTATCAAAATTTTTCCAAAACATAAAAAACCACCTCCGCTATGGCTCTATACGCAAGTGCAATCTCCACTTGTTTATATACCCATTGTATGCGAAGGTGATTTTTTTGTTAAAAATATTATCACTTAGTTAAATACAATTACTATGGCAAATCCAGCATGAACAATAATCTCTGCCTTATCAGAAATTATAGAATTACTAACTCCCATAAGTGAGTCTCCCACTAAAAGGTCATTATACTTCATAGGAAATTTCAATCCGTGATAAGAAACTGTGCAAGTATTTGAGCCAAAAGGAAACACGGAAACAATAGAGTCTTTTTGATCGGAAATTCGCAATTTACTCCCTGATAACAAGAAAGTTTTGCATATTTCATCAACCATAACAGGAGAACAACCTTTTTTTGAAAGATAAACCATAACATTATAATTAGCTATCGTATGGTCGCACCTCTCGCCACCTGAACAACCCACTAACACAAAATGCTTATACCCTTTTTTGACGCCTTCCATTGCGGCAAACATGGTATCAGTAAAGTCTTTATTTATTGGTAACACTTTTACATTATTGTCTAATGTGGGCATTGTTGTTGCTGAGTCAAAATCGCCTACAATATAATCAGGTTTTATTCCATATTTCAGTGCAGTTTCATAACCTGCATCTGCGCAAATTACATAAAAATCTTTAGGATTAAACTCTTTAAAAACCAAATCAGATTTAATTGGTCCAGCTCCAATAATCATACATCTTGTTGTCTCTACCATTGTTTTACTCCCTTTAATTCATTGTACATCGCTATGTAACTGCGATGCCTCGAGTTGTCAATTTTCCCACAATTTACTGCATTAATTACAGCACATCCTTTTTCGCAAGTATGTGTGCATGAATTAAATTTACATTGTCCTAAATATTCTTTAAACTCTCTAAATCCATAAACCACTTCCACGCTGCTTTCTATATCATACTTTTCAAGCTCAATATTTGAAAAACCTGGTGTGTCAGCAACATATGAATTGACTCCTACACTATACAGTTCGACATGACGAGTAGTATGTTTTCCACGTCCAAGTTTTTTGCTCGTCTCCCCTGTTTGAAGTGACAAATCTGAAAAAATTGCATTAAGTAATGTAGATTTTCCAACACCGGAATTTCCTGTAAAAGCACAAATACATCCATTAAGTTCTGCTTTTATCTCATCTGCTAATGATAAATCCTTTGGGGAAATCGTAAACACTTTAAATCCAATATCTCTATATAGCTTTATAATTTCATCATTCTTCTCTAAGTCAGTCTTTGTAATAACTATCATTGGTTCAATTCCCTTAATCTCTGCAACAGCAATAGTCTTATCAATTATCATTGTTTTAGGAAATGGATCAACAGTAGAGACTACTACGAACAGCTTATCAATATTAGCAACGGCAGGACGCTTTAGCATATTTTTCCTTTGTAATATTGCATCAATGCTGCCCTCGCTCTCACCAATTCCCGGTGTAAATTCGACCAAATCTCCTACCAAAGGGATTATCTTCTCTTTTCTAAAAATCCCTCTGGCTTTACAACAATAGATTTCACCGTCTTTTTCAATATAATAAAATCCGCCAATTCCTTTTAAAATCAATCCATGCAATTAGTTTCAAATCCTTTCACTGTGACAGTCAAATCTCTAAACAATAATCAAATCATTATGTTGTAGGAGCTGTGTAATTAAACGTTAATGTTCTATCAACCGTAAATGAACCGTTCAGAGAATCAAAATCAAGCGTTCCGTAAACATAGTCTTGATCATTTAGTTTTACAACCACACTCATTTGCCCTGATTTTCCAATATACTGTGTGCTAAAGCTTCCGCTTATTGAAGGGTTAACAACTGCTGAGTGTACTAATGCTCCGTCGATATAAATTTTTAATACTATATCTGCATTTACACTAGATGGTAACGAGAAATTAATTGGAACTGTTTTTTCTACATGAGCTCCAGCACTGACCGTAATGTTAACTTTTGTTTTTTCGTCAACACTAGCTCCCTCTTGAGGACTTACATCAACAACAATATCCCTTGGCTCTTTACTATCTTGATCATATTCAATTTCTCCTACAACCAGGTTTGACTGTTCAAGCAGTTGTACTGCATAATCCAAAGTTTCACCTTTCAATGTCGGAATAATAGTCTGCGTAGTCGCTGGGCCTTTACTTACGTATATTACAACCTCAGCGCCTTCTTCAAGTTCAGACCCCGCTTCTGGTTCAGTTCTAACCACATAGTTTGCAGCAGTATTACTGTTAATTGGCTCTGTTCTAGGAGTAAAACCAGCACTTTGAATTGCATTATAAGCATCTGCTTGAGAATCTCCCACGACATCAGGAACTTCACTTGTGTCTGCTTGAGTTGGTTCTTGGACAACATGCAAAATAATTTCACGTCCAATTTTAACTGTCATGTCCGGCTCAGGTTCTTGATTTGTAATCGTTCCTGGCACTTTGCTTTTATCATTGATAAAAAGTGGACTGAACTCAAAGTCATCATAAATCGGATTATTTTCTACATCAGTATAATAATTTAAATCACGAAAATCCGGTACTGATACCTCGTCTTCTACTTCAATTACCGGAGCAGTTAATGTTTGGTAAAGCATGTAACCTCCAATAACCACAACCACCAACACGAAAGCTGCAATAATACCTGTGATTATCATTGAACCTGTAGCATGTTTCTTTGATTTAACTAACTCTTCTTCATATTCATAATTATCATGATAATTTTCTTGTTTTTTATTTGGAGTGTACTCCTCAAACAAATCTACACTTTTAGTGCTATCAATAGTTTCAGAATTTTCATATTCAAAAGGTTTGTCAGGATTTTTTCTAAATTTTTCAAAATCTTCTAACATTTCTCTAGCACTTCTAAAACGCATTGTAGGATTTTTTTCCATCGCTTTCAGTGTAATCTCTTCAAGCGCAATAGGAATATCAGGGTTAATTAATCTTGGCTTTTGAGCTTTTGCTTGAAGTTGCATTATAGCAACAGAAACTGCACTATCCGCCTCAAAAGGCAGTCTTCCTGTAAGCATTTCATACATCATAACGCCTAGTGAGTAGATATCAACTTTATCACTAGTATATTCGCCTTTTGCTTGCTCAGGAGCAATATAATGAACCGAGCCTAATGCCTTATCTGTCATAGTTTGAGTTTCACTTTGGGAAAAACGTGCAATACCAAAATCAGCTACTTTGATTTTTCCATTTTTGAGTAGCATAATATTTTGCGGTTTAATATCTCTGTGAATTATGCCGTTTTGATGTGCATGTTCGAGTGCCATTAAAATCTGCATTGTGAAAAACACTGTATCTTTCCAAGGCAAGGCACCTTTTCTGGTAATATAATCTTTTAATGTAATTCCTTGAATATACTCCATTACAATATATTGAACTCTGTCTCCAAAACTAACGTCAAAAACTTTCACAATATTATCATGAGACAACATTGCAATAGCTCTGGATTCATTTCTAAATCGTCTTAAAAAATCACTGTTATCAGAAAATTCTTCTTTTAATATTTTTATAGCAACCCAACGGTCATATTGTCTGTCATGCGCTTTATAAACATATGACATTCCGCCAGAACCAATTAATTCATGAATTTCATATCTTCCATCTAGTCGTTTTCCTGTGTATTTATCTTCAGTCATAATATCCTCCTCTCTTAAATTTTAATCACTGTTACGGTAACGTTATCAACACCACCACAATTAATCGCATATTCTACGAAATCATCAGCTACATTATCACCGCTGTTAAGTAAAATATCTCTAACAACCTCATCATTCAAATAATTACTTAATCCATCAGTACAAGAAATAATAGTATCATCTTTTTCTAAATTCAAAATTGCAAAATCAATTTCAACACTCTCATGTACTCCAACAGAGCGAGTAATAATGTTTCTATGAGGGTGAATTCTAGCCTCTTCAGACGTAATTTCGCCCCTTTTTATCAAATCTTGAACAAACGAGTGGTCTGTTGTCACTTGGTTTACAACATTTTGCCTTATCAAATAAGCTCTACTGTCGCCAACATGAGCAACACACAATTTATTGTTATCAATCAGAATTAAAACCATAGTAGTTCCCATTCCTCTTAGTGAATAGTCACCCATTGATTTCTCGAAAACAGTGGAATTAGCTTCGTTTATTACCAATTTGCATAAACCCAACAATTCCTCCTCGCTCATCCCTTCTCTAAAATTCTCACTCAGAATTTTATTAGCGATTTCGACTGCTGCTTCGCTTGCAATATTTCCTCCGTTTACTCCGCCCATTCCGTCACATATTACTGACCAAAGAGCGTTTTCAGAAATCTGAGCCTGTCTGTAATCATCTTGATTACTACTTCTTTTCAAACCGATATTAGTATTTGAAAATATTTTCATCAATCTTTCTCCTCTCGTAAGTTTGTTCCTCTGAGTTGTCCACATGATGCCTCAATATCTGAACCCAAAGTTCTTCTTACGGTTGCTGTAAAACCGTTTTTATTAAGTATATATACAAAATCATTCAAAGTTTTTTTAGAACTTTTCTGATATTTTGTCTCTTTCACAGTATTAACTGGTATTAAATTAACATGGCACAAAATCCCTTTTAGTTTTTTTCCAAGTTTATCTGCAAACTCTTTCGTATCATTAACTCCGTGAATCATTGCATACTCAAAACTAATTCTTCTTCCTGTTGCTTCTGCGTAATATCTGCAAGCTGCTATCAATTCATCTACATTATACTTTTTATTTATCGGCATCATTTCAGTTCTGACTAAATCGTCAGCACTATGCAAAGAAACCGATAGGGTCAATTGAAGCTTTTCTTCAGCTAGTTTATATATTTTATCGACTACCCCACAAGTTGAAAGCGAAACATGCCTCATTCCAATGTTAATATTATCCTCTGATGAGAGGAGTTTCAAGAATGAAATCACATTATCATAATTATCCAAAGGCTCACCCATACCCATCAACACAACATTTGAAATTCTCTCACCTGTGTCGATTTGCGCTTTGCTTATTTGGCTTAGCATCTCTGAAGCAGTCAAATTTCTTGTGAAGCCTTGTTTACCGGTCGCACAAAAACTACAATTCATCTTGCAACCGACCTGTGTACTGATACATAAAGTGTTACCATGATGATACTTCATAAAAACCGCTTCAATAAATTCACTGTCATATAATTTAAATAGGTATTTTATTGTCCCATCGAGTTTAGAAACTCTTTTAATCTCAATTTCACAGTTTGCAATGTAGTATATTTCATCTAGTTTTTCCCTTAAATCTTTTGGGACATTATTCATATCCTTAAAACTTTCAATACCTGAAACCAACCACTTATAGATTTGTGAAGCTCTAAATTTAGGCAATTTCAATTCTAAAAGCTCATTTTTAAGTTGAACTAAATTTAATGATTTAATATCCTTTTTTATAGAACTCCACACTCCTTTATTTTTTTCTAAACATTGCAACAAAAAAACCATCTCCATCGCTTGCATATGGCATTATAGTCAATTGGTTTTCAGGCTCAAGCACGACCTTTTTTATTCCTTTTGGGATTATAACCGAAACAGGTTCAAAGTCGCTATTTTCTGAAAGAAATTTATCTGCAATATCGCCATTTTCTTTTTTATTCAACGTGCAAGTCGAATAAATCAATACTCCACCTTTTTTTAGAAACTTTGCTGATTTCTTTAAAATATCATACTGGATAGTTGGTAAATCATTTAAATCGCTTAAATCTTTATATCTAATTTCGGGCTTTCTTCTAATTGTACCAAATCCCGAACAAGGAACATCACACAAAACTTTGTCTGCATTTTCAAGTTCATACTTCTCACAAGTTGCGTCTCTCATGCTTGCAAGAACATTAGTCAAGCCAAGCCTATAAGCACCTTCTCTAATTAGTTTTACTCTGCCCTTGTATAAATCATAAGCATAAACTTTTCCACTTTCGCCAACTTCCTGACTTATCGTAAAAGTTTTTCCGCCAGGTGCTGAACACACATCAACAACAGTTTCTCCGACTTTTGGGGATAAAATCTCGCATAAATATTGAGATGATAAATCTTGTACATGAAACAATCCTTGCTTAAACTCATCAAGCTGAGTTAAATCACCCACTAATGGCAATTCATAAGCAAAATTTAAGTGATGATATTTTTCGCCTAAATCCAAAGTTTGAACTTTTTTGCTGTTAATTCTAATATAATTTCTGGATTTCAACGAAAAACTCTCCAATATTTCTATTGCATTTTTTTCGCCATATTGATTTTTCCACATCTCTATTAAAGGTTCAGGGACGGAATATTGGATTGATAAGTCTTCATCAGAATTTGATGAAGGTAACATTATACTGTCTTTTTTTCTGAAAAACTCTCTTAAGACACCATTAATGAAACCTGTTAGAGCTTCTTTTTTTATTTCTCTTGCACAGTTTACTGCTTCATTTACAATTGCACTGTCAGGGATTTTATCAAGAAACAGCGCTTGATAAAAGGCAATTCTAAGTATTTCTCTTATTGCATTATTCAAAGTGAATGCAGGTTTTGTCAGAAACTTACTAATATAGAAATCCAGAGTTATTCTCTTCTCTAAAACTCCATAAAAAATATGACTGCAAAGTGCTGAATCTCTTTTTTCTAAATTCGCTTTTCTCAAAGTTTTATCTAAAACGATATTTGAATATCCTGAATTTTCTTCAACTTGCAACAATGCTTCAAGCGCACAATTTCGTGCTGTAGCTTTCATTAATGTGACCATCCTTTATTTTTCTGTGATATAATTAAGATGACAGGGTCACCCTATTGGATATCCTCTTAGGAAACTTTCGCCACTCATCGGTTTTTTGTTTTCTGGCTGGATTGTCATAAGTTGCAAGGCATGCTCTCCACAATAGACGCACAATTTACCTTCTTTTTCAAAAAACTTACCTATTTCTCCGTTTCCATCGATAACTTCAACTTCAAAAACTTTTACTTTAATTCCATTGATAACTGTCTTTGCACACGGCCAAGAATTAAGTCCTCTAACTAAGCATTTTGCTTCTTTTGCACTTTTCGAGAAATCAATTTCTGACATTTCTTTGCTTATCATCGGCGCATGTGTCGCTAACTCGTCATTTTGCTTTTCAGGACTAATTTCATCCAACTTTTCTAATGTTTCAATCAGTAATTCAGCGCCTACTTCTTTTAATCTATCAAAAAGTTCTTGCGAAGTTTCATTTTCTCCGATAGGAACTTCTCTTTTTAACAGCATATCCCCTGTATCCATGCCCTCTGCCATGAACATTGTTGTAACTCCACTGACTTGCTCGCCGTTTAGCACCGCCCATTGAATTGGAGCAGCTCCACGATACTTAGGCAAAAGAGAACCATGTACATTTATACAACCTTTTTGTGGTATGTCCAAAATACTTTTCGGAAGTAATTTGCCATATGCTACTACAACAATACAATCAGGGTTCAACTTTTTAATCTCTTCTGCAATTTCATCACTTTTTAAAGAATTTGGCTGAAAAACTTCAATTCCATTCTTTAATGCCAACTCTTTCACAGGTGTCGGTTGTAGTTTGTGGCCTCTTCCCTTAGGTCTGTCAGGTTGTGAATAAACCCTTAAAATGTTATGTTCACTGTTAATCAGAGCATCTAAACTTGAAACTGCAAAATCAGGAGTTCCCATAAAAACAATATTCATCTAATCTACCTTTCACTATTGAACTAATCTGCATTTTCCAGTTCTTCAGGGTCTAACATTCTAGTCACCTTTGTGATGAAAAGAACTCCATCTAAGTGGTCTAACTCGTGGCAAAATGCTCTTGCTGTAAGACCTTCACCCTCTGCTTCAAACCAGTTGCCATGTCTGTCCTGCGCCTTTATTTTAACAAAGTTAGGTCTTTGAACAATTCCGTATTCTCCCGGATTTGAAAGACATCCCTCTGCACCCTCTTGCATACCCTCTGTTTCAATGATTTGAGGGTTTACCATTTCGATAAGTCCGTCCACATCAACAATGCACACTCTTTTTAGCATGCCTACTTGAGGAGCTGCAAGACCAACACCGTTAACTTCCTTTAGTGTCTGTTTCATATCTTCTAACAACTGATGTAACTTCTTATCAAATTTTTCTACTTCTCTACATTTTTTCTCGAGAACATCGTCTCCGAATGTAACTATTTTTCTAATTGCCATCACATTCATCCTTTCTCATATTATTGTATATGGATTTGAATCCGCATACACCGTAATATCAAAAAATTCTTTATTTTTCGCAAAATCTATCAAAAGTTTAGAAATCAACTCTCTAGTTTTTGCTGTGTTCCTACATTTTATCAACATTTTATACCTAAATTTCCCAAAAGCTTTTGTAACTGCTGCAGGAGAAGGCCTGAGAATTCTAAGTGGTAATTTTTCTGTTTGTTTTTCTGCTTCATAACTTAATTTTTCCAAAAATAGCTCTGTAGCTTGTTTAACTTTTTGCTCATTTTCACCAACTGCTACAATTAAAAGCAAATCCACAAAAGGTGGGTATAACATTGCTTTTCTATATTCTATTTCCATATCGTAAAAACTGTCATAATCTTGTGTTGAAGCCAATTTCAAATAACTGTTTTCAGGGATATATGTTTGGATAACCGCTTTTCCTTTTGACTCTCCTCTCCCTGAACGCCCAACTACTTGAGTGAGTAAATCAAAAGTTTTTTCACTGCTTCTAAAATCGTCATTGCACAAACTCTGGTCTACGCTCAACACTCCAACTAAAGTAACATTTGGAAAATTCAATCCTTTTGCTACCATCTGAGTGCCAACCATAATATCAAATTCACCTTGCGCAAATGAATCGAATTTTTTCTGAAGTGAGTATTTCGCCGACGTGCTGTCCGCATCAATTCTTAATATTTTAGCATCAGGGACTACCGACTGCAAACTTTCTTCCGCCCTTTGTGTCCCATATCCAGAAAACACTATCTCAGCGCATTCGCAAGTAGGACATATAGCGTTCGATGCAACAGAATATCCACAGTAATGACACATCAATCTATCGTTAGCACTGTGCAAAGTCAATGAAATACTGCAATTAGGACAACTAATGACCTCCTTGCACTCTTTACATCTTGCAAATGTGTGATAACCTCTTCTGTTAAGCAATATTATTGATTGCTTTCCATTTATAAAATTTTCATTTAATTCGTTTTTTAAGACTTCACTGAAATCCGTCTTGTTTGAAAAAACTTCTTCTTCGTTCATGTCTACCAAGTCGACTGTAGGTAATTGTGCTTTTCCAAAGCGATAATTTAACTTATGAAATCCAAACTTTCCGCATTTTGCCATATAATAAGACTCAATTGACGGAGTAGCAGAAGATAAAACACAAAAAGCGTTTTCTTTTAGACAACGAAATCTTGCTACTTCTTTTGCATTATATCGTGGTGTGGTTTCAGACTTATAACTAGTCTCTTGCTCTTCATCAATTACTATCAAACCTAGTTTTCTCAGTGGAGCAAAAACAGCAGAACGAGTTCCAATCACTATATCACAGTCTCCTCTATCTGCTCTTTTCCATTCGTCAAGTCGTTCCCCCAATGATAACTTACTGTGAAACACAGCTATTCTATCATGAAATTTCTCTTTAAACAAATCAATAGTTTGTGGAGTTAGCGAAATCTCAGGTACCATTAATATAACTTGTTTTCCTGTTTTAATTACATAGTCAATTAGTTTTAAAAACACAAGAGTTTTACCACTTCCGGTAACTCCATGTAATAATGACACTAACTTCGTACCGTTAATATACTCTCTAACCAAACTTTGAAACACTGAATTTTGGTCAAAAGAAAGGGTAATATCACTTTTTGACAAATTATTGCTTTCCCTTACCAAATTTTCAGGTTTCCTATATACTTCAACTTCAAAAATATCCACTGCACCCTTTGAATGTAGCGCTTTTACAATCCCAATGGTTGAACCTGTAAAATATAGCAACTCTTTTACACTTACTTGACCTGTTTCTAACAAAGCATCATATACATTTTGCTGTTTTGGAGTGAGTTTTTGGTTAAAACTTTCCTTGGCAACAACCATTTTTTCTCCAGCGTCACCAATTTTTCTCTTTGCAGTATCAACTGTAATGATATATTTATTTTGAAGCAAAAAGTCGATGTCAGCAGAAATGTCAGCAAATGAGTAAAATTGCTTGAGTTCTTCTGAAGAAAATCCATTCTTGTTTCTGTTTAACAACTTAACAATGCTCTTTTGAATTTCCGAAAGATCCTGCGTGTCATTTTTAAGAGCAGTATAAACTTGTTTAACTTTATAGCTAATCCCAGCAGGTAACATGAGTTTCACACAGTCAAACAAAGTGCAGAAATATCTGGATTTCATCCAAAAAACCAAGTCAATCATCTCTTTTGATAAAACTGGTCTATCGTCTAAAACCGATACAATCCTTTTCACTTTCCCACTTCCGTCATATTCACATTCACTTAGAACAATTGCGACTCTTGTTTTGTTTCCATTTCCAAAAGGGACAGTTACTCTTTTTCCTATGCTCGTTATCGCAACAAGTTCCTCAGGAACTTCATAAGTGAAAGGCATATCGAAACTGTAGTTTGTGTTTTCTACCGCAAGACTAACAAACAAAATGCATTCTCCTTATTCTTCGTATAAATCAGGCTCGTTGATTAGATATTTCCCGTTTACAAAATCTTTCACTGCTAAATCAACTGGTTTTTCAATTAATATCTCGCCTTTGATTTCGCACTCATCTGTTATCTCTCTTGCCCTCTTAGCTACTGCAATAACAAGTGAATAGTGACTTTGATGTGGTGTTGTAATGATGTTTTCTGATGGTTTTAACATAATTTTCTCCTTAATTAATCTCTGTTTGTTTTTAATTTTTCTGCTCTAATAATACTCATAACGTCGCAAACCGCCTGCTCTACAGTATCGTTTACGACAAGATAATCATATTCTAACACGGATTTCATTTCTATTTTTGCCCTCTTTAATCGTTTTTGAATCGTAGGTTCATCTTCTGTTCCTCTTCCCCTTAGTCTATCCTCTAAAACTTCAAGCGATGGCGGTGCAATAAATACACTAACGCATTCCGGCATTATAGATTTTACTTGTTTGCCTCCTTGGACTTCAATTTCAAGAACAACATCTTTGCCTTCTTCAAGTGCTTTCACAACAGGTTCTTTTGGAGTTCCGTAATAATTGTCACAAAACACTGCATGTTCAAGCATTTTAGCATTTTCAATCAAATCTACAAATTCGTTTTTATCTAAAAAATGATAGTGCTGTCCGTCCACTTCTCCCTCACGTGGTTCTCTTGTTGTTGCGGATACGGAATACTTCATATTTTTACTTTTTTTTAGCACTTCAGCCAGAATGGTACCCTTTCCCCCACCCGAAGGAGATGAAATAACTATTAAAATACCTTTATTCATTCTCTGCTACCTCTTCTTCATTAATCCTGTTTGAAATCGACTCACACGAAATCGCTGACAATACAACGTGGTCGCTATCACAAATAATAACAGAAAGCGTTTTTTTGCCTTGAGTAGCATCAATAGCCAATCCTTTTTCCTTTGCCTCTTGAACGATTCTTTTTACAGGCGCAGCTTCGGGACTTACTAAAGCTACTACTTTTTCCGAGCTTACCATATTTCCAAATCCAACATTAATCAATTTCATTGTGACTGCGTCACTTCTGCCGAACC
>CAYJBU010000080.1:0-12180 GCA_964368155.1 uncultured Eubacteriales bacterium
CTCCAATGACATAACCGAAAATTTTATTTACAACTTTGAAATTGATAATATCAAGTTTTACAATGGTGAAAGCAGTGTTTGTTTTTTCTAATAGTGCTTTTTTAACTTCAATTTTGAATTTCTTTTCATTCATTAAACCCGTCAACTCGTCGTAATAAGCTACTTGAGCAAGTTCCTTCACATGAACTTTATTTAAATGAATAATTCTAAGCCATATAATAAGTAAAATTATTGTGATTTCTATTAAAAAAAGAGTAGAGTTGAAAATAATTGAATTGGCATATTGAGAAATCGTGGCTTCTGGTGCAGCAACAAAAAGAATCCAATCAGCAGAGTCCATAAAAGTGAAAACAAAGTACCTTTTTTCACTTTCAATGCTGTATGACATATAACCTTGTTTGCTTCCAGAGTTAATAATGTCGTGAAGGTGGTCTACGCTGATGTTGTCGTTGAATGTAACTTTTGCAAATAAATCTTCGATGTTCAAACCAGGAACTACACCGTCATCGTTATCAGTAGTAAACATGACCTTGCCTTGTGAATCGAGAATCATAGTTATTCCGGAGCTATGGAAAGATGAAAATAAAACAGGTTGTATATCTTCTGCAGCAGTTTCGATAACTACGTCTCCAATGAACTCTCCGTCTGAATCAACTAGAGGCTGTGAATAAAATATAACATCTTCTCCTGTTGTCGGAGAAACAGTTAAATTAGAAACAAAATTATCTTCACTTGTAAAATGAACATCAAAATCGTGTGTTATAATCCCTTGTGCGCTTACAACATCATTGTTTTCAAATGAAATGTATATGTTGTCCAATGATATTGAGAATTGTGAAGTTTTAAGATAATTTACTAACTCGTCAATATGAGAATCAATATCTCCACCATCTGTTATAGATAAAATAGTTTCGGAAATATCAAAAACTAGATTTCTTTTTGATTTCAAGTAATACTCAAGGCTATGTTCCTGTTGTTTTGAAACTTCAGTTATCGTGCTTTCTACTGAATCTCCAAGTAAAGTAGTGATATTGTGTTGGTACATAGACATGCTAAACGCAGATAGTAGACTGGATTTTTTTGATTTGATTACTTTACAGAAAAACTCTTTTAGTTTTTTCAATTAAATACACCGCCATTTTCTTTAAAATATATTGTATGCAAAAATGTAATCATTTTCATTGTACCACACTAAAGTAAAATTGTCTACACTTTTTTTGCTTTTTCGACTATAAAACCGAAAAAAAACTAATGTAATTTCACAAATGTCATAAAATATGAATTTTATGTGTCAAGAGTACAAAAGTAATTCAATATTGAATTTTAATTCAATTATAGAAAATTAAAAATTTAATTATAGTCTTGACAAAACTACATAAGTATTGTATAATACAACAGGTGTAAAGAAAATATCTTTACAGAGGTGTGTATGGCAAAAGATTTAAATATATCATATTTGTTTGATTTTTATAAAGAGATACTCTCTGAAAAACAAAAAGAAATAGTAGACGATTATTATAACTCCGATTTGTCTTTGTCGGAAATTGCAGAAGATAAAGAGATGACTAGACAGGGAGTGCGTGACCACATTAAAAGGTGTGAAGCTCAACTTTTTGAAATGGAAGAAAAATTAGGCTTGTATAAGCGATTTTTGATAGTGAACGAAACTTGTCAAAAGATAGTTGAACTCGCAAAAGAAATACAGGAAAACAGCACTGATAATATAAGTTCTAAAAGTGCTGAAACAATAATTTATTATGCTAATAAATTGAGTGATTAGGAGGTAGTTATGGCTTTTGACGGTTTATCACAAAAGCTCTCAGATGCATTTAAAAAGCTCAAGAGTAAAGGGAAATTGAATGAGGCAGATGTTAAAGAAGCAATGCGTGAGATTAGATTGGCTTTGCTTGAAGCAGATGTTAACTATAAAGTAGCTAAGGACTTTACTTCAGGTGTTACAGAGAGATCAATTGGTTCTCAGGTAATGGAAAGTCTTACTCCTGCTCAAATGGTAATTAAAATAGTTAATGAAGAATTATGTTCATTGATGGGTGGCCAACAAGAGAAACTGGTTAGCCCTTCAAAACCACCAGCGGTAATTATGATGTGCGGTTTGCAAGGAGCAGGTAAAACTACTCATGCTGCAAAGCTTGCATTAATGCTTAGAAATCAAAATCACAGACCTTTGTTAGTCGCTTGCGATATTTACAGACCCGCAGCGATAAAACAACTTCAAATAGTTGGGGAGCAAGCTAAGACTCCTGTTTTTGAAAAAGGTACTCAAGATCCAGTTAAAACTGCATTGGAGTCAATAAAACACGCAAAGGATTATGGTCACGATTATGTGATTATAGACACAGCAGGTCGACTTCAAATTGATGAAGTGCTTATGGATGAGCTCAAGAGAATTAAAGATGCAACTGAGCCAACAGATATTTTGTTTACGGTTGACTCTATGACAGGTCAAGAGGCTGTTAACGTTGCTAAATCATTTAATGATAAACTAGACATTACAGGCGTTATTCTTACAAAGCTTGACGGTGATACAAGAGGCGGTGCAGCTTTATCAATTAAAGCAGTTACTGGAAAACCTATTAAATTCTGTGGTGTTGGAGAAAAAATATCAGATTTAGAACAATTTCATCCAGATAGAATGGCTAGCAGAATTTTAGGCATGGGCGATGTGTTAAGCTTGATTGAAGATGTCCAAATGAAAATCGACGAAAAAGCTGCAGCGAAAACAGCTGAAAAAATGATGCAAAATAAGATGGACCTAAATGACATGCTTGAGCAATTCAATCAAGTGAAAAAAATGGGTCCGCTCAAAGGGATACTTTCAAAAATTCCGGGTGTGAAAAACTTGGACGATGTGGATATTGATGACAGAATTATGGATAGAAATGCTGCAATTATTTTGTCGATGACTCCAAAAGAAAGATCTAAACCTGATATTATTGATGCAAAAAGAAAAAAGAGAATTGCAAGTGGTTGCGGTATGAAAGTAGAAGATGTAAATAAGCTTCTAAATCAATTCAAGCAAGTACAAAAAATGATGAAACAATTCTCAGGGAAAAAAGGCAAGAAGAAAATGCCGTTTAACGCAATGGGTGGAAATCCATTTGGAATGTAATATTTGCCAATTATTTTTGGTTAATATATATAAACATATTAAAAATATTCGGAGGAATAAAATTATGGTTAAAATTAGATTAAAAAGAATGGGTTCTAAGAAAAAGCCTTTCTACAGAATCGTAGTAGCTGATTCAAGATATCCAAGAGACGGAAGATTTATCGAGGAAATCGGTTATTATGACCCAATGGTTGAGCCAAGCTTAGTAAAAGTTGATGGAGATAAAGCAAAAGACTGGATGAAAAAAGGTGCGCAACCTACAGATACAGTTAAAGTTTTATTAAAAAGAAATGGCGTTATTGACTGAGTAAAGGAGTAATATCATGCAAGACCTTTTAAAAGTTATAGCACAGGGTTTAGTTGAAAAACCTGAAGAAGTTAGAGTTGAAGTGGAAGAAACAGAGGATGCAATTGTATACCATCTAAAAGTTGCGGAAACGGATATGGGAAGAGTCATAGGCAAACAAGGAAGAATTGCAAAAGCTGTTAGAACAGTTATGAGAGCGGTTGCTACAAAGAACAACCAAAGAATTTCTGTTGAAATAGATTAAGTTTTTTCTTGACAAATCGTGCAGGGTTTATTATAATTAAATGTACGGCTTGGAGGTGTCACATGCTAATAGATTTAAAAAGCTTGTTTTTAGGCGAGATGTTCAATAAAGATTTTAACTGCGATTTTTCCATGCAAGATGTGGATATCGAAGGGAATAAACCTTTTGTTTCGCCAATAAATGTAAGCTGTAATTTGAAATCAAAGGCGGGCGGCATAGAGCTTGTTGCTGAAATCAACTTCGATTATCATATGCCTTGTGATAGATGTACAGAAGATTTTTCTACTCATCAATCATTTAAGGTAATGCATATTCTTACAAGAGAAGATTGCGAAAACGAAGATGATTATTATGTAACAGTTGGGGATGTTTTAGATACTGATTTGTTTTTTTACGAAGAAGTTATACTAAATATTCCACAAAAAAATGTTTGCACAAAAGACTGCTTTGGACTGTGCCCTGTTTGTGGTGCTAACAAAAACAAAGTCGAGTGCAATTGCGAAAAAGGTAAAATAGATCCTCGTTTAGAGGTTTTAAAAAGTTTAATTAAGGATTAACAAGGAGGTGCTATTATGGCAGTACCAAAGTCAAAATTATCAAGTGCAAGACAAAATAAGAGACGTTCAAACGTGTGGAAACTCAGTGCTCCGGCGCTAATGAAATGCCCACAATGTGGGGAGTTTAAAACACCTCACAGAGCTTGCGGAAGTTGTGGTACTTACAACGGAAGACAAGTTGTAAATAAAGAAGCTTAATTTTTATAACCACATGGGGCGCGTGTTGTTCTTCTTTTTTGCGGACAATGCACGCCCCTGTAATTTTTTAATGATTTTTTAGTAATTACTAGGTTTAAATCATGAAAATAAAACAAGATAAAGTTAAATGAAGCAGGCAAGGCATATTAGTTAAGTATTGTGTGCTAGAAATAACAAGGTATAAGTTTGTAGAAAGGGATGAACTTATTATGGCAGTTATAGTTAAGGATGTTGAAAAAGGAAGTATTGCAGAAAGCATGGGTGTGTTACGAGGCGATGTTTTGAAATCAATTAACGATAACCAAATCAGGGATATTCTGGACTATAGATTTTATGAAACAGAGCAAGAGATAAAGCTTTTGATGGAAAGAGATGAAAAGGAGTTTGATATTTCATTTTCTAAAACCAGATATAGCGGCATAGGTTTGCTTTTTGAAACATATTTAATGGATAATGAGAAGTCGTGTAAGAACAAGTGCATTTTTTGCTTTGTTGACCAATTGCCCGATGGAATGAGGGAGAGTTTGTATTTTAAAGATGATGACGAGAGGTTATCATTTTTGTTTGGAAATTACATCACTCTTACTAATTTAACTGACTATGATGTCGAGAGAATTATTAAAATGAGAATTAGTCCGATTAATGTATCTGTTCATACTATGAACAAAGAACTGCGTACTAAAATGATGAAAAATCGTTTTGCAGGCGAGAAACTTGATTATTTGAAGAAACTTTGCGATGCGGAAATTGACATAAATTGTCAGTTAGTGCTGTGCCCCGATATCAATGACGCAGAAGAGTTAGAATACTCTTTGGGTGAGCTTGCTTTGATGGGTGAGAGTCTACAAAGTGTTGCGTGTGTTCCCGTAGGTTTAACTAGATACAGAGAAGGGCTCGAGAAAATAGAACCATACAATCAAGAAAAAGCAAGTAAAGTGATAGATATTATTGAAAAATTTGGTAGTTTGTCTCTGGAAAAATATGGTATGAGAAAGTTTTATCCGTCAGACGAATTTTATTTATTAGCAAATAGAAAATTACCTGAGTATGATTTTTATGAAGATTTTCCACAGATTGAAAATGGTGTGGGAATGTTCAGGAATTTAGAAGAAGAACTAAACTATGCACTCGACCAAAGCGAAGATTGTGTAGAAGACAGAAAAGTGACGATTATTACAGGGACAGCGATATATCCTTTGATTGATGAAATGCTAAATGAAGTTAGAAGTAAATGGCACAATGTGAAAATTGATTTAGTTCCTGTTAAAAATAAATTTTTCGGTGGTGAAATTGATGTAACAGGATTGCTGACCGGAAGCGATATTATTGATGCTCTTGAAGACAGAGAATTAGTGGGGGATTTGCTCATTCCCGATGTGTGTTTCAAGGCAGATGAAGACATATTTTTGGACGATTTGCATTTGAATGATTTAGAAAAAACCTTAAATGTTAAAATTCGAAAATTTGGTAACAGTGGAGAAGATTTGCTGTTTGCGATATTGGGAAACGGCTAATATTGTTTGAAAGGTGTTTAGTTAAGAATGCAACTATATAATGCGAGTTCAATGTTTGAAGTAGAGAATATAAAAAGGGTTTTGAAAGATGTTGATAATCCCTTAGAGTTTAAGAAAAAATTGACAGAAGCAAAAAAACAAATACTTGAATTGTACAACTTCAAGGCGTATAATGTACCTGATGATTTCACCCAAAATTCAGCAATTATTGCTTCGAATCACTTGACTGATTCAGATGCTCCGTTGATAATAAGCATATATTATCAGTTGATGAAAGAGGCGAAAAATGGTTGTCCTGAGTTGTTTGTTTTTGCAAAAGAAAACTGTTTTAATGGTGTGTCTATTCCGCAAGAGTTATTGCCAATTTTAAGACATGAAAACATTTTTGAAGTAAACAGAAACAGCATCAGCGGTTCGAGAGAGTCGATTAAAACTGCTCGAAAGTGGTTTCATGAAGGGGAGCAACCCAAGCATTTCTTAATTTTTTCTCAGGGGACAATTTTTGACATTAATCAAGATAAACCCGAGGATATAGAAAAAGGAGCTTTTTGGTTAGCTCGTTTGTTAGGTATTCCTGTGTTGCCAACTTTTATTGAACAGGCAGTAGAAGGCGAAGATAACAGGTTGGTGTTTGGAGAACCGATTTTTGTTCCCAAAGAATGCCGTGAGTTTGATGAATATATCGAGTTGTGGCTAAACAGGGTGATTGAGGCTCAAAATCAACTAGAATCCTTGACAGGAAAACCAGCAAGAGAAGTTGTTTTAGATGAAGACCATAAAACAAGAAAAAGAAAATCACTAGGAAAAGATTAGTTGAAGAAGTATTTTTAAGAGAGTTTTTGAAAGGAAAGTTATTTTATATGGCAAAACCAATAGTAGCAGTTGTGGGAAGACCAAATGTTGGAAAATCCACATTGTTTAATAAGTTGATTGGACAGAGACTGTCTATCGTTGAAGACACACCTGGAGTAACAAGAGATAGAATTTTTGCAGAAAGTAGTTGGAGAGAGCGAAAATTCACTTTGATTGACACAGGAGGCATTGAGCCTGAATCAAAAGATATTATATTATCTCAAATGAGACTTCAAGCTCAGTTAGCTATTGATTCCGCTGATGTGATTATTTTTGTTACTGATATCAAAACAGGAATGGTCGCTACTGACATAGAAGTTGCAGCTATGCTGATTAAAAGCAATGTGCCTATAGTGTTGGCTGTAAATAAATGTGATAGAGTTGGAGAACCTCCTGCTGATTTCTATGAGTTCTATAATTTGGGACTAGGTGACCCTGTTCCCGTTTCTTCGGTTCATGGACATGGAACAGGAGATTTGCTTGATGAAGTTTTCAAATTTTTCCCTGAAGAGGTAGAAGAGGAATTTGATGAAGAAAATATAAGAGTTGCAGTAATTGGTAAACCGAATGTAGGGAAATCATCACTTGTTAACAAGGTTGCAGGCGAAAACAGATGTATTGTTTCTGACATTGCTGGAACCACAAGAGATGCTACTGATACTGTTATTGAAAATAAGCACGGTATGTTTACTTTTATTGACACTGCAGGACTAAGAAAAAAGAGTAAAGTCCATGACAGCATTGAGCATTATAGCAATTTAAGGGCTGAAATGGCTGTTGATAGAGCCGATGTATGTGTTATCCTTATCGACGCTCAAGTGGGTTTTACAGAGCAAGATTCGAAAGTAGCTGGTATTGCGCACGAAGCGGGAAAAGGTTGTATCATTGCTGTAAACAAATGGGATGCAATTGAAAAAGATGATAAAACACTCGAAAAATTTAGAAAAGATTTAGCTGAAGATTTTTCATTTATGTCATATGCTCCTATTATTTTTATTTCAGCGCATACTGGTCAAAGGCTGGATAAACTTTTCGAGATGATAAAATTAGTCGCTAATAACAACTCAATGAGAATTACTACAGGTATATTAAATGATATATTAGCACAGGCGACAGCAAGAGTCCAACCCCCAACAGACAAAGGAAAAAGGCTCAAAATATACTATATGACTCAAGCTTCTACAAGACCGCCTACATTTGTTAGTTTTGTTAATAACAAAGACCTTTTCCATTTCTCTTATCAAAGATATTTGATTAATCGAATTCGTGAAGTGTTCACACTAGAGGGCACACCTGTTAGAATGATAGTAAGAGAAAGGGGAGACGATCAAAAATGATTTTCTTTTTGTTCGCGCTTTCTGCTCTGATTGCTTATTTGTTAGGTAGTCTAAACGGGGCGATAATGGTATCGAAGTTATTCAAAAAAGGTGATATAAGAAAAGTTGGAAGTGGGAATGCTGGTTCTACAAATGTTCTGCGAAGTGTTGGGAAAAAAGCAGCTGCTATGACCTTTGTTTTTGATATTTTAAAAGGGATAGTTGCAGTTATAATTGCGGTTATTTTGTTTGACAGCTTTTTGCCAGTATCAGATAGCAAGGCAGAAATAACTTACATAGCACGTCATGTAGCAGGTATTTTTAGCGTTATTGGGCATGTATTCCCCTTGTTCTACAAGTTTAAAGGTGGAAAAGGTGTCGCTACTTCATGTGCTGTCATAGGAGCAATAGATTATAGGGTACTGATAGTGGTGCTGACTATTTTCATAATTAGCATGTTAATCAATAAAATAGTTTCACTGTCGTCAATTTTAGCGGCTATCACATATCCTTTTGCAACTGCTGCAATACTGTATTTCTTTGATTTACGAGTTGATTTAACTGATTCTAAAGGTTATATGGGCATAGAATTCTTCGTCGGAGGAATATTGCTTAGTTTGGCTTTGAGTTTTATTGTCATAATAAAACATAAGGATAACATAAAAAGATTAAAAAACGGTACTGAAAAGCCAATTATTGGGAAAAAATAGTTTAATTATTAACTATTTTTAGAATACTAACTTTACATAATTTTCTATTAATTTGCATGAATATATTGACAAATTATTGATTGTGTATTATTATATATATTGGTAATAATAAAGTTGACGCATTATTTAATGCTAAATATATATGAAATGCTATTTATAAGAGCATGAATGGAAGTGTAATTTTGGAAAAATTTGTAATAAATGGTGGAGTACCTCTTAAAGGAGAGGTCTTTATTAGTGGTGCAAAAAATGCAGCAGTGGCGATTATTCCTGCTGTTCTTTTGTCAAATTCAGCGTGTATTATAGAAAACGTGCCCAACATTTCAGACGTTAAAGTAATGGTTCACATCTTAAGAGAAATGGGTGCATATGTTAAATTTTTAGATAAGAACACTATTGAGATAGACCCTCGTGGAATTGATACTGATTCTGTGCCAGCGGACCTTGCTCGTCATTTAAGAGGTTCATACTATTTCTTAGGTGCATTACTTGCTAAATACGGTAAAGCTAGCGCTCCTCTACCTGGTGGATGTAATTTCTGTGTTAGACCGATAGACCAACATATAAAAGGCTTTGAAGCTTTAGGCTGTGAATATAATCTGTTAGAAAATGGGATTATCGAAATTACTTCAAACAGTGAATTAGTTGGGAGTAATATCTATATGGACGTTTCAAGTGTTGGAGCTACAATTAACATTATGCTAGCTGCGACTAAAGCTAATGGAATTACAGTAATCGAAAATGCTGCAAGAGAGCCTCATGTTGTTGATTTAGCTAACTTTCTTAACACGATGGGGGCGGATATCCGTGGAGCAGGTACTGATGTAATTAAAATCCATGGAGTTAAATCATTAAAAGGTGTTACTTATTCAATTATTCCTGATCAAATAGAAGCGGGAACTTATATGGTTGCTGCCGCTGCAACAGGAGGAGATGTTTTAGTTCGTAATGTCACACCAAAGCATTTAGAATCCATTTCTGCAAAACTTGAGGAAATGGGAGTTGAAATAGAAGAATATGACGATGCTATAAGGGTTACAAGAAAAGGCGAACTTAAAAAATGCAATGTTAAAACTATGCCTCATCCTGGATTTCCTACAGATATGCAACCACAAATTGTTTCGTTGCTAAGTTGTGCAGGTGGAATAAGCATGATAAATGAGAGCGTTTGGGAAACCAGATATCAATATGTCGATGAATTGAAAAGAATGGGTGCGAAAGTCACTGTAAACGGTAGAGTTGCTGTTGTTGAGGGTGTGAGTAGGTTAAAAGGTGCGCCTGTTAAAGCTACGGATTTAAGGGCTGGTGCTGCTCTTATGATAGCAGGACTTATGGCAAAAGGAACAACATATGTTGAAGATGTTAGATATATTCAAAGAGGATACGAGGACATTGTTGAAAAGTTCGTAAAATTAGGAGCTGATATTCATTGTCAGAATAAACCTTATGAAGAATTCATTTTTGTTGGTTAGTTACTTTTGTAGGTAATTCAATTAGTTAATTGTTTGATGATTTAAATCAAACATGACATATTTCAGAAATATTTGTAGGGAACAGTCTTTTGTTCTGGATTAGATGGAAACCCCATGTAATTTTGGAGAAAGACATTCCCTACATTTTTGTGTAGTTAGGTTTAAGAGATTTGATGAATAAAGTTATGTGGCAATTAAGGAGAAATAGATGGCGAGATTGTATCCGCTTTTTAGCGGGAGTGAAGGAAATAGTTACTTTTTAGGCTCAAAAGAAGCTGGTATTTTAATAGATGCAGGGAAGAACGCAAAACAAATTGGGTTGAAACTGGATTTGTGTGGGATTTCTCCAAATGTGATAAAGGGTATTTTGATTACTCATGAGCATTCAGACCACATCAGCGCACTAAGAGTTTTTGCTACGAAATATAATATACCCACATTTTGCACAGATACCACTGCACATTTTTTGATTAATGAAAAAGTAGCAAATGGAAGTTTTCCGTTACATATAATACCGCAAAATTTACAGATTGCTGATATGGAAATTGAGCATTTTGTTATTCCTCACGACAGCATGTCTAATATAGGATTTAGGATTAAGACTGCAGATGATAAAGTTTTTTCATTTGCAACTGATATAGGTCAGATTACTGATGTTGTTAGAAATTATATGACCGGCAGTGATTTTTGCGTAATAGAAAGTAATCATGATGTTGCAATGCTTCAAAGTGGGCCATATCCTTATAATTTAAAAAGAAGAGTGATGTCGAATGTGGGACATCTTTCAAATGAAGATTGTGCTATGTTTGTTAAAGAACTTTGTAAAAATGGAACGAAAAGATTTATGCTTGCTCACTTAAGTCGTGAAAACAACACGCCTGAACTAGCATTTCAAACTTCTGTCTGTGCTCTTACAATGGGTGGATTTAAAGAAAATGTGGATTTTGTGTTGGATGTTGCTAAACGTGAAAATTTAGACGGGAAAGCGGTGATTTTTTAATGCTTAGTGTGAATATTATTGCGATTGGTAGTATTAAAGAAAAATTCCTAAAAGATGCAATAGCAGAATATCAAAAACGCATGAAGGGTATATGTAATTTCAAAATAATAGAGCTTCCTGAAGTCAAAAGTAGTGATTCGGAAGCTCTGATTGAAAAAGCGTTGCTGAAAGAAGCAACAATGATTGAAGAAAAATTGGGAAATAGTTTTCCTGTGCCAATGTGTGTTGAGGGATGCAAGATGAGTTCGGAACAGCTATCAAAATTCATTAGCAATAAAGCAGTGATGGGTGAGAGTGCAATTTCGTTTATAATTGGCTCTTCGCATGGGCTTCATCCTAAAATCAAAGCAATGGGAAAAGCTTTGAGCATGTCGGATATGACTTTTCCACATCAATTTTTTAGAGTAATGTTGCTCGAACAAGTTTACAGGGCCTTTCAAATTCAATTGGGAACAAAATATCATAAATGAGAGCTTGTGCTCGGTAAGTTAGTCAAGTTGTTATTTTCAGCACCATCGGGTAAACTTCTTAGATATTCGCTTCCGTTTCTTGTTGCTATTGCAACGCCACGAATTCCACCCTGTTTAGCCATTGAAACTCCTTGAGATTTCGATAACATAGTTCCGTCGGAAAGTTCGTAACCGGTGATTTTTCCGCTTTTCTTAATTAATTTTGAAATGTTTTTTGCATCTTTGTTTGGCACAGGAGTCATATAATTGATATTCCTTGGCAATCCGCCTTTGTTTGTTGACATGTTTTATCTACCTTTCAATTGATTTATGTACTTATTTTTTACCCACTAGTAATTATTTATGCAAAAAATATGTTTTCTATTGAATTTTGTCGTGGAATAGTGTATTATTAACTGTGTAATGAATTA
>CAYJBU010000081.1:0-5519 GCA_964368155.1 uncultured Eubacteriales bacterium
GTCTTGTCTGTTTGGAAGTATTTTATTCTTTTTACACAAATTTTTATGGGGTCTCCAATACTGTGTGCTACAACATATTCACGCAAAGATATTGTTTTAGCAAAATATGTACTATTTCTAATGGTTTGTGCTGTTTCTATTTTGCAATACTTTATGATATCTATTGTAGTAAAATTTGTTGCTACTCCAACAGTTTTAGATGTTTTGTATGCAATTCTTGTTACTTCGGTTCTTTTTGGAATTTATACTCCACTGCAGATTAAATTAGGGTATACTACAAGTAGGTTAATTATGCTTGTGGGAATGTTTCTTGTGTTCTATTTATATCCGTTATTAAGTCAGTTTGGAATAAAAGTTGATTTATCTATAATAATTCAGCAAGAACTTATTGTTTATGTTTGTTTACTCTTTGCCAGTGCTTTGTGGTTGTTGATTTCAATGCATAGTGCAACTATGATATTAAACAAAAAAGAATTGTAAGTTATTATTGATTAACAGGCAGTTTTTTTAGTGAAAATAAAATTAGGGGTTGTAGCAAATGATTTTCCATTTGCTACAACCCTTAAACACAGGTAATCCTTGATAGTTATATATATTATTTATTTACTTTTTCAATATATTCATCAGGTTCTTCATCTAATATTTTAAATTGTGCATCGTATAGCTTAGTGTAAAGTCCATTGTCAGCGTATAGTTTATCATGTGTTCCGAATTCAGCTACGCCGTCAGCTGTGAGGACAATAATTTCATCTGCATTTTTGATTGTAGACAATCTATGAGCAATAACAAGAGTGGTTCTTCCTGCCGATAATTCGTATAAAGAGCGTTGTACTTCTTGTTCTGTTTGATTATCAAGAGCAGAGGTAGCTTCGTCAAGAATCATTATAGGAGGGTTTTTCAAAAATGCTCTTGCAATACTGAGCCTTTGTTTTTGTCCACCGGAAAGCCTAACTCCTTTTTCGCCTATGTTTGTTTCATAACCATCTGGGCAGCTCATTATGAAGTCGTGCACTCTAGCTTTTTTTGCAGCGCTGATTATCTCCTCATCACTTGCTGTGATATTTCCATATTTTATGTTCTCTTTAATAGTTCCTGTGAATAAAAAGATGTCTTGTTGTACCATTCCGATTGCATTCCTTAGACTGCTGAGTTTAATATCCCGAATATTAATTCCGTCAAGAGTGATATGCCCTTCAAGACAGTCGTAAAATCTTGGAATGAGCTGACAAAGAGTGGTTTTTCCTCCTCCTGAGGGACCCACAACTGCAATAGTTTTTCCAGCACTGATTTTTAATGATATATTGTTAAGAACCTCCTCTTCATCGGTATATTTGAATGAGACATTGTGGAATTCAATGTCACCTTTAACACTGTCTAGCTTGACTGCGTTTTGTTTGTCCTTGATATCAATATCAGTATCCATGATTTCGATGAAACGTCTGAAACCGCTCATTCCTTGCTCAAACTGTTGAGTGAAATTAGTAAGTCTTTGAATTGGCTGCAAGATGATGTTAATGTATAAAAGGAACACTACTAAATCAGAGAGATTCATAGTTTGATACATAACGCAGAAACCACCAACTATAAGGACTAGTGCGTTGCAAGTGTTTGTCAAAAATCCCATTCCTGCCATGAATGTTGCCATTGCATTGTATGAAAGTTTTTTTGCGTTTTTGAATAAGTTATTTCCTTCGTTGAATTTTTCTATTTCGTGGTTTTCATTTGTAAAAGATTGAACTACTCTGATTCCGCTTATGCTGTTTTCAACTTGCGCATTAACGTCTGCTATTTTAACTCTTACATCAGAAAAGGCTTTTCTCATCTTTTTGCGTCTTGTTACCGCAAACCATGTAATGATAGGCAACATGACTAGTATGCACAAAGTCAATCGCCATTCGAGTGAGAATAGAATGATTGACGAGCCAAAAAACATTACAACGGAAATGAAAATATCCTCTGGTCCGTGATGTGCAAGCTCTGTAATGTCGAACAAGTCATTTAAGATTTTGGACATAATCTGTCCTGTTCTATTTTTGTCATAATACTTAAATGATAGCTTTTGAAGGTGTGAGAATAAATCCTCTCGAATGTCTGCTTCAATTCTAACTCCTACAACATGTCCCCAGTAGTTTATGAAATACTGAAACAATGCGATAGAAAAATAAATCCCTAATAGTGCTGCAGCCAGCAAAATCAATTCATTTGCATTTCCTTGTGGTATTGTTACATCCATTATTCTCTTTGTGATGAGTGGGAAAATCAATCCAAGCCCAGCTGAGGCTAGTGCACATGCCATGTCACAAAAAAACAATTTTTTGTGAGGTTTATAATAAGAGATAAACCTTTTAATTGTATTTTTTTCGATTTTAAGTTTGTTTTGTTCATCCATATTCATTAACTCCTCGTTCATAGTAAGAAGACAACAGAAAAAAACGTTGCGCTTGCAACGTATATATATTATATCAAATATTCGTTGAGTGCACAACAATCCAATTATTAATTTTTTGTGAACATGATGAGGTGCTGAAATATCAAATATATCATCATAACTTTTTTCTCAGTTATAGCTTTACAACGAAAAAATAAAAAAGACATATAAAAGTTTCAAAACCATTGACAATAAAATAATCATTAAGCTATAATATATTCACTGAAAAGAGGGGATGCACCCAATTTTTGATTTTTGAAAATACAAGGTGTTTTTTGGAGGTATGATGGCAGGGTTAGTGTTAGAGGGTGGTTCGTTTCGTGGAATGTTTTCTGCTGGCGCAATGGATGCATTGTTGGATTATGATATACATTTTGAATATGTAATTGGTGTCTCCGCGGGAATTTCTAACGGGGTTTCATATGTTTCAAGGCAAAAAGAGAGAAACATTGAGATTATGCGAAAATACAGAAATGACAAACGGTATTTATCGAAGCGCAACTTTTTACGTTGCAAGTCACTGTTTGGCTTGGATTTTGTTTTTGACGAAATCCCCAACAAATTAGTACCTTTTGATTGGGATATTTATTGCCAGTTTAAGGGTGTAGTAAAGGTAGGAGTAACCGATGCTGTTACTGGTGAAACTGTATATAAGGACGGAATGAACAAAGATAAAAAGTTTACGGTTTTACGTGCTACATGTGCGATTCCTGTATATTTTCCACCCATTACAATTGACGGTAAAGAATATTTTGACGGTGGACTTTCAGATTCTATACCGATAAAACAGTCAATTGAGGATGGAAATAAAAAGAATTTAGTTATTTTGACTCAACCAAAGGGATATGTAAAGAAGGACAGTAAATCAGCAAAATTTGTAGATATCTATTATCGCAATAAATTCCCCGGTGTTATTAAAGCAATGAACAATCGTGCAAATATGTATAATGAAACGACAAAATTTATTGAAAATGTTGAAAAAGAGAGTTCCGAAAATATTGTAGTGCTTAGACCCAATTTTGAGATTAATTCTTTTGAGTCTGACATTAAAGTGTTAGAGAAAGTGTATCGACACGGATATGAAGTTGCAGAGCAAAATATTGAGAAGATTAGAAGTCTGTTGGTTTAGGAAAAGATTTTTCATATGCTTAAAAATTACCCTTGAGACAGTTATTCAATCTCAAGGGTTTTTTTAATGATTAATAGATTTAATAGATTTTAAATAATTTTTTAATCTGTTTCTTCGTCCAAAGTTTCAATCAGAAAGCTAACAGGTCTAAAACCGTCGTTACAGGATATCATTGCCGATTTTGGGTTTATCATCCAACCATCATAAAAATTCTCCCCACCATAGCCTGACCTATATAATCCGAACCCGACCCAAACAAACATCTTTCAGCCTTAAAATGCGTTATCCTCATAGGCAAACGCCAGTTTGCCGTCGTCATTAAACAACTCTTTTCGAAAGGAGAATTTTTTACTCTTGAAACTGATTTTATCTTGCTTCAACACTGTTTAAATAAAACCTTTCATATAGCTCGTCAGGAGCATCGTGTTCTGCAAGGTTAAGTTTCATTTGCGCTTTTAATTTTTCAATAACATATTCATCGTCAATAGGAGACATCTGGTCAGGGTCATTTTTATTGTCAAATAAAAGGCTAGTGCTAATAAATTTGTTAGGCTTTGAATTACCTTTGAATTTATAGACTGGGTATCTGGTATGTTTTAAAAATCTTCCCATTTCTATTTCTTCTAAATCCTCAGGGACTATATAGCTCCACAAAGAAGAAGGTATACAACAATAGTTATATGCAGTGGTATCTGGGTTTGGTGACTGAAAATATGAATATCTTCCGTCTGTAATGTTTAAGCACTGCCCATGCCAACCAAAGATACAACTGTCACGCAATTTGTCTGTTTTCTTCTCAATCAAATCAAGAAGCGATTTTCCTCTGACAGTTTTTGGAGTGTCGATATTGTACAGCTCTAGTAAAGTCGGCATGATGTCTATGTTTTGGGTGAGCGCATTGATTTCCTCCCCTGCGTACTTGCTATTTGGCATCCGTACGAACAAAGGTATATGCGCTAGCTCGTTATATGCGTGGCAAAAGTTCTTTCCAGTCAAATTGTGCTCGCCCAGCAAGTGGCCATGGTCAGTAGTCAAAATAATCATTGTGTCTTCATATAAATTGTTTTCTTTTAATGAATCAATGAACTTCCCAAACCATTTATCAGTCATTGTTAAAGTAGCTTTGTACGAGTTTTGAAGATGTTTTGTTGCATCATGGGGGTGGGTGATTTCTTCATATCCTGACCAGTTATAATGCGGTCCATCATAACTGTCTTCGTATAATTCAAGGTATTCTTTAGGCGTGTCAAAAGGCTCGTGTGGGTCGAAAGCTTCTACCATTAAGAAAAATTCATCTGCTTCTTTATTATCTTTTACCCAATCACAAGCAGTTTCAAATGTTTTAGGAGTAGGAAAGTCTGATTCCTGTTTAAACTTTCTTTTATTTAATTCATATTGTACAGAGATTTTACCATAATATTCACTAGGCATTTGTGGTGCATGGCATGAAGAAGCCCATTGGTCGAATTCTTGTCCTCTGATACATTCCCAAGATTGAAACTGTTGTAAATAGTTTTCCCCACCAATTTCAACATAGTGGGTATGGTCTGTAATCATGTGATTTTGAATTCCTTTTTTTCTTAGTAGATGTGGAAATGTAATATCAAAAGGTTCAATTCCTCCCCAAATTCTTTCAAGGAAATTCAGCCTTCCTGTAAAAATGTCCCTTCTAGCAGGCATGCAAGGAGCAGAACCAATATAATTTTCGGTGAATTTAATTGAATCTAGGCTGAATTTGTCTATGTTGGGAGTGATGGTGTTAGTTTTTGGGTTGTATGCTTTTAGATAATTCAAATTTAAACTGTCTAAAAGAATTAAAATTGTTTTCATAAGGTCATTCCTTTCTTATATGGCTTGAGCTATAAATTTTATTAATGACTAAATTTCACATTTTAGTGAGTCTTTGTTTTCGGAGAAATTTTTTGCTACTTTCTGAAATGCACGACCTTGCATCAGTTGAAC
>CAYJBU010000081.1:5529-12085 GCA_964368155.1 uncultured Eubacteriales bacterium
TTCCTCTCTTCGCTTGGTATTTTTGCGACAACATTTAAGGACTTCTTAAATTCTTCGATATAAGTTATGTATTTTTCTTTTATGTCAGAATATTCTGGGTTTTCAAACAGATTGACATTTTCCTCTCTGTCATTAGCCATATCATAAAGCTCTCCACCGATAAGAGGAGAATCAAAGAAATCTGACATCTTTAAAGGGTGATCGTTGTATAAATTACCCTCTACCTTGTCTTGTTTTGGATAGACAGTCAGTTTCCAATCTTTGTCCCGAACCATTATAGCTGGTTCATCTTGAATTGAACCACAAGTGTATTGCGAAAAAACTCTGTCTTTATGA
Organism: uncultured Eubacteriales bacterium; assembly: GCA_964368155.1. Lineage (GTDB taxonomy): Bacteria > Bacillota > Clostridia > Oscillospirales > Acutalibacteraceae > SIG603. Next base: position 5,866 of record CAYJBU010000081.1, read on the forward strand.
TGCGTTGTTTCTCCTAATAATACTGATTTTAAGCTTTTTCCTTGCACTTCTTTTGGAATATCTATGTTATTTAAATCTAGAATTGTCGGCATTAAGTCTACTAATTCAACAAAACTTGATATAACATTTCCTGCTAAGTTTTGGTTTGGCATTTTAACTAAAAGAGGACAACGCACAACCGGTTCATACATATGCCCCCATTTTTCAATGAAGCCATGCTCTCCAAGCATACAACCATGATCAGAAGTGAAAATAATTAGGCTGTCATCGTATAAGTTCAAATCTTTTAATGTAGAAACTACTTTTCCGATATGCTCATCTACATGAGATACAAGTCCATAGTAGCAGGATTTCATTTTTTTATAATCTTCTTTTTCAAGTCTGTCAAAGCCTCTTGCTTTGTGAAAATAGCGATGTAGCAAGGGTTTATTACTTAAATCTTCTGAATAGTTTTCAGGGATTTCCATTTCATCAAAGTTATACATAGTGTCGAATGGCGATGCTGGCATATAAGGTGAATGTGGGTCAAGTATTGAAAGTCTTGCAAAAGTTGGTGTGTCAGATTTTGCGATTTCTTTTAGTTCTTTTAAGAAATTTTGTGTCACAACAGCATCTCTTGTGCTGTCTTTGTGGTTACTTCTGTTGCCATACAGGACTAGAGGAACTTCCCCATAGTTACGAGTGTAACTTGAACCTTCTCGAGCCTTTGGGGTTCTTATACCAAAAGGAGTGACATTTTTTTCGATATCATTCAAAGAGCCATCCCCAGAATCGTGTGATTGAATTCCAAAATCTTTTGTAGGTTTGTTAGTGTGCCATTTTCCATGGTTAACTGTTCTATATCCATTATGTACTAGTGTCTCATACAGTGATTTTTCATTGTCAAAAGGGGCAAACATGTTATCAAGTGCTCCATGACTCAAAGCGTATCTACCTGTCGCAATGCTGACTCTTGAAGGAATACACATTGGGGTGTCGCAATAACAATTCTGAAAATTTATGCTGTCTTTTGCGAGATTATCAATGTTTGGAGTTTTTACACAGAAATCACCGCTGTAACCTAAAGTGTCAGACCTTAATTCATCACATATGATCATAAATATGTGTTTTAACATTTTAGCATCCTTTCTTTTGTAGAAAAAATTTTTAAGAATAATAAACACAAGTAAAAGTAAAATGTGTATTTAAATTATTGATTAATACTGATTGTAACATATGCTGAATTTTTTTGCAATACCTATTGCAACTGTGCGAATAAAGAATATTTTCGACTTGAATTATATAAATATTGGTCGCTCGAAGTATAATGTTAGTTAACTTTCGAGCGACCACAATAAATATATAGTTTATGATAGAATTTTCTTTAGGTCTTCCTCAGCGGTGCTTATCGGAGTGATATTATAGTTTTCTACCAAAATTTTTAATACATTTGGCGACGCAAAAGCAGGGAGTGTAGGCCCTAAAAAAATATTTTTTATTCCAAGATGTAGAAGTGTTAAGAGAATAGCTACTGCTTTTTGTTCATACCAAGACAAAATCATAGAGAGTGGCAGTTCGTTAACGGAGCAATCAAATGCTTCGGCAAGCGCTACTGCGACTTTAAGTGCAGAGTATGCATCGTTGCATTGACCCATGTCCATTATTCTAGGCAAGCCTTCAATTTTCCCTAAATCTAAATCATTAAAACGATATTTTCCACAAGCTAGCGTCAAAATGATTGATTCCTTTGGAGCTTTCTTAACAAAGTCTGTATAATAGCTTCTGCCGGGAGCAGCTCCATCACATCCACCTACTAAAAAGAAGTGCTTGATAGCTCCTTTTTTTACCAAATCCACTACTTTATCTGCAACAGATAAAACAGCTCCATGACCAAAACCAGTTGTTACAGTAGAACCATTGTTAATGCCAGTCTTCTCTTTTAATTTATCATATCCTCCACATTCTAGTGCCTTATTTATCACAGGAGAAAAATCTTTGTCTTCGCCAATGTGGACAAGTTCTGGATAGGATACTACAGAAGTTGTGAAAACTCTATCCTTATAGCTTTCTCTTACCGGCATTAAACAGTTTGTTGTGAACAAAATTGGCGCTGGAATGTTGTGAAATTCACTTTGTTGACTTTGCCATGCAGTTCCAAAATTACCTTTTAAATGTTCATATTCTTTCAGTTTTGGATATGAGTGTGCAGGTAGCATTTCGCTGTGAGTGTAAATGTTTATTCCTTTATCTTTTGTTTGCTCTAAAAGTAATTTTAAGTCGTGTAAATCGTGACCACTTATAACTATAAAAGGGCCTTTCTCAATAGACAAAGAAACCTCAGTCGGAACAGGAGTTCCATAACTTTGTGTGTGTGCTTTGTCTAGAAGTTCCATGCATTTTAAATTAAATTCTCCAACTTCTAGCACAAGAGGTAGTAATTCGTTTAATTCACAATCGCACCCTAAAAACATGAGTGCTTTGCAGAAAAATTTATTGATGGAATCGTCATTGTAACCTAAAACCATAGCATGATGGGCGTAGGCTGCCATTCCCCTAATTCCAAATAATATAAGAGATTTGAGAGAGCGAATATCCTCATTTGTATTCCAAATTTCTGACATGTTAAAATTTTTTATCCTGCCACAACTATCTTCACTAATCGTAGAAGAAGCAATTTTTTTTACTTCTTCGTTTATAGCTTCTATAATATTTTCTATTGTTTCATTGTTAAAATTTACATTTGTAACTGTAGTAAACAGACCTTCAATTATTAATTTTGAAACGCTTTTTGTGGGACTTGTGTTTGGGCAAACAACACTAGCGAGTGATATTAGCGCACATGTTAGCTCGTCTTGTAAATTTGCACATTCGTTTTTTTTGCCACAAACTCCAACTTTTCCTTTGCAAGCGATATTATGTGCAGTTTGCTGACATTGAAAACAAAACATATCTTTCATAAATACGGAAATCCTTTCTTATTTAGATGTTTGAATATTCTAGAAGATTTATTGTTTCTTTTTGTATTGTTTGTAATTACATTGGAAATATTCAAATCAAACTTTTTTTATAAACAGTGGTTATATTATTATTTAATTCAATCTAAAATATGTTTCTAAGAAATCTATGATTTTTTACAAAAATAAAACTTGACATTACATTGTTTTGTATTATAATGTAACTGTCGTCACAGAAGATTTGAAAAGAGACATGAATATTTTTTAAATAGCTAATTTTTCATGGCGTTGATAAGAAAGTAAAAACAGGTATATTGAAAGGAGCATAATAATGATAATGAATGATGAAAGACTGGTTAATATTGTCCCTTCAAACAAACAATTAGCAATTCAAGAGATGGAATTTTATTCATTTATTCACTTCACTGTAAACACTTTTACAGATAAAGAATGGGGTGACGGAACGGAATCACCTTTAATTTTTAATCCTACTGAATTAGACGCTAATCAATGGGTCTTTGCAGTTAAAGAGGCAGGAATGAAAGGTTTGATACTCACCTGTAAACATCACGACGGATTTTGCCTTTGGCCATCAAAATATACTGAACATAGCGTTAAGAACAGCCCGTACAAAAACGGACAAGGCGACGTGGTAAAAGAAGTGTCTGAAGCTTGTTACGAGCACGGAATTAAGTTTGGTGTATATCTTTCTCCTTGGGATAGAAACAATGCTACATATGGATATGGAACTGCATATGATGATTATTTTGTCAATCAGTTGACAGAATTGCTCACTAATTATGGCGAAGTATTTACTGTTTGGTTTGATGGAGCTTGCGGTGAAGGCGACAATGGTAAAAAGCAAATGTATGACTGGGATAGATACTATGAGGTGATTAATACCTTGATGCCACAAGCTTGCATTAATGTTTGTGGAAGTGACGTTCGCTGGTGCGGAAATGAAGCTGCACAAACGAGAGAATCTGAATGGAGCGTTGTTCCGAGGTCGCTTACCAGTGCCGAGAGAATTGCTTCACTTAGTCAAAAAGTAGACGATGGAAACTTTATCAATCAAAAAATAAAAAGCAATGATTTGGATTTAGGAAGTAGAAAAGCACTTGAGAATGTAAAAGAAATAATATGGTATCCTGCCGAGGTTAATGTATCTATTAGAAAAGGTTGGTTTTACCACACTTATCAAGACGAAGAGGTTCGCACTGCTGAAAATATTATTGACATGTATTACAGAACAGTTGGCGGAAACACAACATTTCTTTTAAATCTTCCCCCTGACACTAGAGGACTTATTCATGAAAATGATGTGAAAGTCCTACAAGAGGTGGGTGAGTATATAAAGAAAGCCTTTTCTCATAATGTGTTACAAGATTGTTTAAAAGATATTAGTTCAGATAGCGACGACGGAGTAAATGTAATAAAAAATGTTTTAACTGACGGGTATGACGAGTATTTTAAAACAAAAGATAATGTAAGAGAGGCTATAATTGATATTAATCTTGAGAAAGAGTGTTGCGTGAAAAATATTGTTCTTAAAGAGAATATTAAGTTAAGCCAAAGGGTTGAGAACTTTGAAGTTATACTTTATAATAATGAAAAACTAGTATATTGCGAGACTTTCACAGTTATTGGATATAAAAAAATAATTAGAATTGATGATATTTATGCAAATCGTGTAGAAATTAAAATAAAGGATTCAAGGGTGTGTCCAACGCTTAGCTTCATCGGAATATACGACTGATTTTCGACTATCGTTATTTTTGCAATTTTGAATAGTATTGCTCCACCAATTAAAAAGTGGGCAAAAGATTGGCGAGGGATTTTTCTGTAGTTTGAGGAAAAAGTTCTTTTCAATGCTTTGTGCATAGAAAACGGTTCTTTGACGATGAAATACTGCAAAATCACCGCCAAGATTGTCAAGTATTTAATTGGCGGAGCAATAATAATAATAATAATAATAATAATAATAATAATAATTTTGGAGTATATAATGAAGAATATATCGTTCACAGCGACTATTCATGAGGGTGGTGGAGGTGGCGCATTTGTGCCTGTTCCATTTGACATTAAGAAAGAATATGGAAAAGGCAGGCTTAAAGTCAATGCTACATTTGACAATGAAAAATACACCGGAAGTATAGTCAATATGGGGTTCAAAAACGATGATAACTCAGTTTGTTATATTATTGGAATTCTAAAATCCATTCGCAAGAAAATTGGTAAAGACATAGGTGATAGTGTTGAAGTCACAATTGAGATAATATAGCACATATTGGCTCAACAAATAGAAACGAAGCTACTGCATTGATGATTTTGATGCAGTAGCCTCGTTTATTTATGAATTACTAATTTATTTTGCAAAGTAATCATTAGAGTCTTTTGGAGCATTTGTCCTGTCTAAATCTGTATACTCTCTTATTGACTCGCATATAGTGATTTTATAACTTTCAAACAACTTGCTCTTTCCCTCAGCTTGGCTTAATCTGTGGTTGAGATTGTTGCGCCACTTTTCCACCGCTTCTTCATTTTCCCAGACATTCATCGACAATAATTTACCATCAGTATTAAGGCTTTGAAATCTTTCAGCGCTGATAAATCCTTCGTGGCCTATAAGCATTGGTTTTAGTTGTGCAGCAAGCTCTAAGTACTTCTCCATTCCCTCGGTTGTTGGCGTTACTTCAAATAAAACTATTATTTTACTCATTTATTATCTCTCTCCATATCTAATAAAAATTCTTTCATAGGTATTCCTCCTGCATATCCGACAAGCTTTCCACTTGCACCTATGACACGATGACAAGGTACAACTATAGTTACAGGATTTTTATTGTTTGCCATACCAACTGCTCGACTAGCTTTTTCGTTTCCAACAGCTATTGCTATTTCTTTATATGTTCTTGTTTCGCCATATGGAATATCGCAAAGTGCAGTCCATACCTTCTTTTGAAATTCTGTTCCTTTTAGCTTGTATTCAAAAGTGAATTCTTTTCTTTTACCCTCGAAATATTCTTGTACCTCTTCAAATACTTTGTCGGTGAATTCAGTTTTTAATCCAATCTCATCAGTTTCAGCATCAATTCTTTTTAGAAATGTTACAACATTATCTTCGTATTCAATACGTATTTTCCCTAGCTTTGAATTATAAATAGAGTAGTTCATTTTTTGTTTTCCCTCCTATATGAATTTGGTGAATTATTAACGTGATTTTAATTAATGCCTTCTATTTTCGCCTATGGCGAAAATTCAGCTTGATATCATCAAGATAAGCCGTA
>CAYJBU010000082.1:0-12066 GCA_964368155.1 uncultured Eubacteriales bacterium
AGTAAGCCCACACAGTACTTTTAAAACGGGTTCGGATTACATGAGCTCGGCTAGGGGTGATATCCCGATTTCTGTTTTCCAGATGTTCGAGATATCACCCTGATTTTTTAACTTGCTGCACTTCTGCGCTCAACTAGTAATTCTTTTAAAGTCTTGATAAAAACTCCGCCGACAACACTTCTGTTTTGAAAATACATCCTTCTTGCGTTGCAAATGTTATACCAATCTGCAAGGGGGACTCTGGTTGGAGTTTTCCTTAAAAATTGCATTATTGGCTTTATCATGTTGTCGAATTTTGCTTTATTGTCGCTTAGTGTTGCAGCCCACACTAACCAATCCAGTTTGGTGTAATTTGCCCGACTATCAAGAGGAGTTCCAAATTCCTTTTTCATGGAAAGATAGTAGTTGACTTCGGTTTCTTTTACGCTTTGCGGAAAGAGAGAAAATCCAAATATATCGTCCCACACCATGTTATATTTTAAACTCCATGTGTCCTCTTTGTCAAAGGCTAGCTTATAGTGGTCTCGGTCAAAAGCTCGCTCTTGCCAAGATTTTGCATATTCTTTTGCGGTGTTCATGTATTTTTGACTCTCTTCTTTTTCTCCAAGTTGTGAGAGAATAAAAGAGAAGCATGCAATTCCCATAATTGCTTTTAAAGATAAGTTTGTATTGTGGGGAAGTTTTCCTGAAAAGTCATCGGTGCATAATTGATTTTTTGGATCTAGTCCATATTTGACTAAATAGGTCACCCATTTTTTAAGCAAATCTATGTATTCTTCAGCAAAAGAACAGTTTTTTTCGGTAAGACAGACAGCAGCAATAGAAATCAACATGTTGCCACATTCTTCGACAGGCATGTGCGTGGGGTATTTTTGACCCCTTGCTATTGGATACACTCCTACATCATGCGGAGCAAAATTGTGATGCCAATGTTTAGAAATGGAGTATTCAAGTATAGGTCTTAGCATTGCCTTGACTAACTCAGTGTTGAATACAAGGAATAAAGGCATTGTGGGATAGGTGACGTCTACAGTTGCCATGCAACCGTTTGAAAAACATTCTTTTGAGAAAAACAGAGCTTCACCATTTGGTGATAAGGCTAGTTTATGAGCAGCAATTGCTTGACGATATGATAAAGTAGTGAGTTTTTCATAATCTGCTCCACCAGTTTGATGCATTAGAAGTGAGAATTTTTCATCGAATTCATCGCAACGGAGCTTAATATTATCATAGTCATTAAATGCGTTTAATATGGCGGTGTCAAAGCTTTCTCCGTCTTTTTTGTAGTAAGCATCTAAGTCCTCGCCAAAATAATGAACGGATTTTACATCGTCATAAGCTACTGCAATCATTTCATTTAAAGTGCCTGTGTCAGAATTCAAAACTGCTGCTAGGACAGGGCGACATTTCTTTATGTTACACACCATGTCAAAGTTAGAATTTAACTCTTTTCCAAGCGAAAAAGCATTTCGCAAATCACAAGAGTTCTGGAATAGCTCGGTATTCTTGCTTCCAACCAAGGTTAAATAACCCCATTCTATTCGAATATCATCGCCCGAGTGGCACAACACTTCTTGTTCAGTTCTACCGCTTTTGATGAACTTTGCATTTCGGTAATTGACCTTTGAAAAAGACACTTCTTGCTTGTTTGTGTCGGTCGCACACGATGAACTAATATCAAAATATATTTTAACATCTTGTTTTTGTGAAAGAGAAGATTTATAGTCAAAATTTATGTAAGTTATTGGAGTTGACATTAGTTTTAAATCATCCATCAGCATGGGGGTAGTGAAAGAAAGTATTAATACTCCTTCAGGTGCCTCAAAGGTGTAAGTGGTGCTAAGGGCTGTGATTTCACATGAAGTTTGCTTGATTATTGGACATTCGGGATACTTTGAATATCCTTTAGGGTTAATTTTACCCATGAATCTGTAACACACACCATCGATTGAGATTAAACCGGTCATTCCGCGTGATTTTCCAGTCCAATGTTTAGTGCTGTCTGTATACAACGAATTATTAAAGCTCCAAATGCTGAAGTACGGGTCGACTGTTACAAGTGGTATAGCCGGATATCTCATGAGAACACCTCTTTTCCCTATATGAATTTATGCAAATTTCGTCACTACTACATTTATATTATATAGTAAATATACTCGTAAATTCTACACTATCATATTAATATTATATGAATAATTATCAAATCTCGTGCGTTGCTTGTGCTGGTTTTTAATGCAAATTCAATAAAAATTATCAATTATATATATTAGTTACAATTTATAGAGAAAAGTGTACTATAATTTTACAGTTTGTTTTTTGTGTAAACTGTAACTTCTGAACGATTATAGTATAGTTGGCGGATTTTCACAATTTCAAATTTACGACTCAAAACAAGTTTTGCGACCTTTATGCGCTTTTGAATGTCTTTTTTTGGCAATTTCAAAGTCATGATACAAATTCCATCATTTTTGAGTTGCGAGCTGGTCTCGCAAAGTATATCAATTGATTGATTTGTGTCCATTTTCATGTCGTTTACAATCATATCATATTTTTTGTCAGGATAATTCTTAATAAAATTTTGAGAGAGCATCTTAAAATGCGAGACATTTTTGTGTCCAAGTACTTTTTCAGAAAGCTCTGCTGGGTCAATAGCGTCAACAGTTAAACCTTTTTCGGCAAGAAAATAAGTCCACCCTCCAGGAGCTGCACCTAAGTCCAAAGCAGTTTGATTATCGTGTAAAACTACATCAAAAATCTTAACTGCTTCTTCAATTTTAAACTGTGCCCTTGAAACAATTTCTTCATTTTTCTGAAAATAAAGTATCCCACCCATTTTATCGCTCACATTGTGTTTGATGTAAGAAACACCGACATATACTTTGTCCTTAAAAATGCTGAGTGATGCAACGAGATTGGGGTTATTATTTGTTACAGAATAACCATTTTCTACGAGAACTTTTTCTAAAACAGAATAAATTTCGGAGTTAGTGTAAGGTGAGTTTTCATTCTCGTTTCTAAACTGAATTCCAATGCTTTCGTCTTTGTCTGTATCAGCCAAAGATTTAGAGAGTAAATCAGAAAACATCTGAAGGTCGGTGATATCAGATTTTATCTGTCTGCTAAACGAAAATGGATGGATATGGTGCAAAAACACAAAGTCAAGCGAAGAAGCTCTTGAGATAATCTCAGAATAGTCATTGCATGAAAAAGCTGCTGCATTACTGCACCTATCCAGAAATTTTATATCACTGAAAGCAGAATTTAGCTCGTTGAAAAGAAGTGGTTCATATTGCGATTTATAGGACGAGACAAATCCAATTGCCGATGAATAGATATTATTGTTCATGATGATTTACCTTTCAAGTGTAAAAAGTTTGTATAATATATTGTAGCAGATTAATCAATAAATTAAAAGCATATTGTTAAATAAAAGGCTTTTTTAAACTAAATTTTACAAAACACTTGACATATTAATACACAAGCGTTATAATACTTAGTGTTACACAAATAACAATAATAACCCCTGCCTAATGGCGGATGGGAGGGATATAGATGGCTGAAATTAGAATAAAAGATAACGAATCTTTGGACAGTGCTTTAAGACGTTTCAAAAAGCAATGTGCTAGAGCTGGTGTTATCGCCGAGGTTCGCAAAAGAGAAGCGTATGAAAAACCTTCGGTAAAACGTAAGAAAAAATCAGAGGCTGCTCGTAAACGTAAATTTAAATAATTTATTTTTTCGAGTTTGAACTGTAAATTTTACAAATTTTGTAGGGGCGAGCAGTTTGTCTCCGATGTTTGGTGAAAGCCGGTTTTCGGAGCGAATGGTCGCCCTCAGTTTCGTTTAATTTGATTTTTGAAATTAACCTATTGTTTGTGATAAAGGGGTGCAAGGATTTTTGAAACCTGATTTTCGTTTTCGTAAAGTTACAGATATCCACATTGGGATTTTTAAGGAACTAGGGGTAAAAGCTGTGTTCTTAGATGTCGATAACACCCTGTGCTCTTATCGCTCTAAACAACCTTTAGAGGGTGCAATCGAGTGGGTTAGAGCAATCGAGAACGAGGGATACAAAGTATATATTATCTCGAATAATTTCAAAAAAAGAGTTTCTGCGGTAGCAAAAAAATACAACTTAGATTATGTGAGTTTTGCGTTGAAACCATCGCCGATTGGTTTTAACAAAGCAGCAAAATTGCTTTCTCTTGATAAGAGGGATTGTGTTATAATCGGTGACCAAATCTTTACCGATATTCTCGGTGCAAGATTTGCAAAAATGAAATCAATTTTGGTTGAACCTGTTGAAGTTGAAGATCATTTCACTTTTAAAATCAGGAGAAGACTGGAGTTAAATATTAAAAGTAAAGTTAATTTCTATGGCGAATAAACAGATTAATCTTGTAGTTTTCACAAAATGAAAATTACATAGTATTCACCTTATTTACAAATTTTAACATAGTTATGAGAAAGGATGGTAATAATCTTGAATTCAATTGAAAAACTAGCGTCAGACGTGTTAAATGAAAACGAGGCAATAGTGGTATCTTCTAAAGTAAATAGACGCTATCTTACATCGTTTGCATCGTCAGCAGGATATTTGTATATCACAAAAGAAGAAGCTTATTTGTTGGTGGATTTTAGATATATCGAAGCTGCACAAAAAGCAAAAAATGTAAAAGTTGAAATGTTCACAGATTTTTCTATAAGTTTAGTTGAATTGTCAAAAAAACATAATATCAAAAAAGTGTATTTTGAAAATGATGAGCTATCTTTTTCGGTTTACAATAAATACCAAAAATTGCTTGAACAAGAGAGTGTAGAAGTTGATACAGAAAACACTTTAAGCGAAGCTTTGAAAAAAATTAGACAAATTAAGTCTGAGTTTGAACTTAGCAAAATGAGAGAGGCCCAAAGACTTACAGACGCGACATATGACTATATTTTACCAAGAATTAAAGAGGGTTTAACTGAAAAAGAGATTGCTCTTGATATGGAATTTTTCATGAGAAAAAATGGTGCGTTCTCTGTTTCATTTGATTTAATCATCGTTGCAGGTGCCAATTCCTCTTTATGCCATGGCGTACCTGGTGAAAACAAAGTAAAAAAAGGTGACTTTATTACAATGGACACAGGTTGCGTAGTTGATGGTTATTGTTCTGATATGACAAGAACAGTTGCGCTGGGAAGTGTTTCAGAAGAACAGAAAGACGTATATGATACTGTTTTGAAAGCTCAATTGGCAGCGACTGAAGCGATTTTGCCCGGTGCGGTTTGTTGTGATATAGATAAAATTGCAAGAGATATTATCGATGCGAAATATCCTGATTGTTTCGGACACGGACTAGGACATAGTTTAGGTCTTTTAGTGCACGAAACACCTAATTTTAACAGGTTGGATAAAACTGTACTACAACCAGGAATGATTTTGACGAATGAACCCGGAATTTATTTGCAGGGGAAATTTGGAGTAAGAATAGAGGATATGGTATTAGTAACAGAAAATTCGCGTGATATTTTCACAAAATCGACAAAAGAATTGGTTATTCTCTAGTCAATTAAATTTTTCTTGAAAAATTGCCCGTAATAATATAAAATATATAGTAAATAAATAATACAAAGATGTAAATATACAATTTTTTATTGCCTGAGTAGAAGGCGGAAATGGAGTGTCAACATGGTAACAGCAGGAGATTTTAGAAATGGTGTAACTTTTGAAATGGACGGTAACGTAGTTTCAATTATCGAGTTCCAACACGTAAAGCCCGGTAAAGGCGCTGCTTTTGTTAGAACAAAGATAAGAAACGTAATTACAGGTTCTGTTGTTGAGAGAACCTTTAATCCTAATGACAAATATCCGGCAGCTCACATCGAGAGAAAATCAATGGAATATTTGTATAGTGATGGAGATTTATACTATTTCATGGATATTGAAACATATGAACAACAACCTATTAGCGCTTCTGTATTAGGTGACAACTTTAAATTTGTTAAAGAGAATATGGAATGTAAAGTATTATCCTATAAAGGAGCAGTTTTTGGAGTAGAGCCACCAAACTTTGTTGATTTAGTAATCACTCACACAGAGCCTGGTGTAAAAGGTGACACCGCAACTAATGTTACAAAACCTGCTACTCTTGAGACAGGTGCAGAGGTTAAAGTTCCACTCTTTATTAATGAGGGAGAGCTAATTCAAATCGATACAAGAACAGGCGACTACATGGGTAGAGCCTAATAGTTGGATAAAGGAGTTTAAGTTATGAGAATTTCAGAAAAGGCAGCTTATTTACGTGGTTTAATGGACGGTCTAGAACTTGATGCAAACAGTAAAGAAGTTAAGGTTTTAAATGCAATGGCTGAACTTTTAGATGAATTATGCCTTTCGGTTGAAGAAATCGAAGACGCATATGAAGAGTTAGTAGGACAAGTTGATGCTATTGACGAGGACTTGGGTTTGGTGGAAAAAGACGTCTACGAGTTAGATGACAGTTGCGGTTGCGGCTGTGGATGCGAGGATGACGAAGATTTTGACGACGATGGTGGTTGCTGCTATGAGGTGACTTGCCCAACTTGTTCTGATACTATTGAACTCAATGAAGCTATTTTAGACGAAGGATTTATTCATTGTCCGAATTGCGATGAAAAATTGGAATTCGATTTTGATGAGGATTTTCCTGAAGAGGAAGTAGAATAATTTTATTTTTATAAATAGTGATTTTGGAGATTATTTTTGATAACTGCTAGGTTGATTCTTTTGCAGTTTTCTGAAATAGTCTCTTTTTTTGTAAAATAACTTAGTAGTTTTATTTCTGCTTGTTTTGGTTTTATTGATGATTCAAAACAGAATTTTTGATAAGAAATATAAATGTAGTATAATAAAAAATAGGGAAATGATTTTCGTCTAACAAACGAAATTCATTTCCCTAATATGTTTTATTTGTTTTCCATCATTTTTTCAAACACTTTTAAGCACTCAAGATTGTGGGTGATAGGCATTCTAGGGCTCTCTTTTTTGCCATCTAAGAACAACTGGGAAAAATGCTCCACTTCAAACTTAAATCCTTCAAAAGTTTCGATATTATCAGTTTCAAAAATCTCTACCGATTTATAGGACTTATCATATAGAGTGCATTTGTTTCCTCCGAAAAACTTTTCGAAATGAATGAATCCAGTAGTACCAAAAACATAAGCGTCTGGAAGAAAACTGGAGGTAACAGATGTTTTTAAGCTCGCTAATACTTCGTTTTTAAATTTTAGAGACATCACGTTGACCTCGTCAACATCGGTTTCACCAAAATGAGAGAGGACACAAATGTCTTTTAATTCGGATTTAGCAAAATCGAGCGCAAACTCAATTGTGTATACACCTAAGTCATACATCGCACCTCCCGCTAGTTTCTTGCTGAAAATGCGGTTGTTTTCGTCTGGGGTAGGAATTGCTGCAAATCCAAATGCAACATCAATTGCTTTTATATCGCCTATTTTTCCTGCTGATATCCATTCGTGAGCCTTGTTAACTGTTGGTAAGAACCTTGTCCACATTGCCTCCATAATTAGCAAATTTTTCTCTTTTGCAAGATTGGCTAATTCTAGGCACTGCTCAGTCGAAAGAACAAATGGCTTTTCGCAGATAACAGCCTTGCCGTGATTTAGGCACAGTTTAGCAACTTCAAAATGGGTGGTGTGAATTGTGGAAATGTAAACAGCATCTACCTCATCGCTTTGCACCAATTCCTCATATGAACCATAAGCATTTTTAATGTTGAATTCACTGCAAAATTGTTGTGCATTCTCAAGAGAACGTGAAGCACCTGCGACGATTTCTGAATTATCAGTTAATGCTACAGCATTTGCAAAACTTTTTGCAATTCTTCCAAGTCCGATGATACCAAATCTAGTTTTCATTATAAAACATCCTTTCAAATTAAGCGTTGTTTTGAGCCTTTGTATTAAACAGTGCTCATACTGATGGTGAAAAAGCATAACGATTTGAAATTAATTTTCATGCTTTTTCCTTGTTTCTTTAATTTGCTTGTTTATTGATATTCCAATTCCTAAAACTATCCAGAAGATTGGAGCGAAGTAAACCATAGAGTCAGTGAACAATGCATTTGTTAAGTATGCAATTACTGCTAAAAATATACCGATTCCCAGATTGACACGAAAAGTATTTTCTTTTTTATTGAAGAAAATCTTAAAACAGTCTATTACATAAAAAATCATAATCAAGGCGAATGCAGTAAAAGCAACACCACCATTGTTTATAAAAATTTGAATGTACATGTTGTGTGGCTTTGAGTAAATCATATTGATTGTTCCCTCTGTGTACAGCTTTCCTAAAAAATCATATTGAGGAAATTCAAAAATGAAATTGTCGGGACCTGCTCCGATAACAATATTATCTTTCATGAGAGGGATAGCCCTAGACCAAATGTAACCTCTGTTTGACCCTAGATTTTCTTTCCCGTTTAAAAGAGGAAAAATTTCAGGATTGTCAAGTTCAATTTCGGTGAAATTGTAAGGGCTGGCAAGTGCAAAATCTTGCTCTGAGTTTAAAGTGAACCAAAATTGCTCCACTGAATTGATGCTCATTATTAGCATATTCGCATTACTAGTTGCTTCCTTTGAAAGAAATTTAAAGTCAACTATCCCATTAGAAGTAGCTGGTAAAGAAAAACTGTTGCCAATTAAAATTTCAACTTCTTGTGCTTCTATATTACTACCAGTTAGTGTCAATGTATCTATGTTTGCATCAATAGTAAATATATCTTCGTTTGTTTCAACTACTATGTTTCCGTTGTCGATTTCAATATTTCTAACAGGCAAGCTATCTCTATAGTCAAATTCAAAATCTGGGGTTAACAATTGAGTCATTTGAGAAAAAGATAGGGCTATTTCGGTTACCAATTTTCCACCTGTGATAAAATTTGCAAAAAAAACAGACACAAAAGCGCAAGCGAGAACAACAACACCAAAAATTTTATGTTTTAATATTTCTTTAAAATATATAACAATGGCAAAGATAGAAGTCAGTATAATCGCCACTAAAGCACCCTGCGAATTAGTTAGATAAGTAAAGATTAGGCAAAGGACGAACAAGAGAAAAAACAACAATTTAAAGATTATTCTCTTTTGTTTTATTGCAATCATGAAAAAAATCGGAAGCATTAAAACACCATATACTCCTGCGTAATTTGGATTGAAGAATGTTCCAAAAAGAGTTCCGGTTGCAAATGGAATTGCAATGTCAGATACGCTTTGGGCATATTCAGGACCAAAAACAAAGAGTTTTCCGATGTCTGTATGAATAAGGTAATCACCTAAGTATTGAAAAATACTCACGAATACATTGCATGCAAATGTAATTAAAAGTGGTATAACAATGTAAAAATATAGTGGGTCAATCTGCTTTTTGCTTGGGGTTTGTATTTTTAAATCTCCTATAATATTACAACAATAAATCGAATACGCAAACAGAATGATGTAGAAGAACTGAGAAATAAAGCCTTCTGCGTGCATATAAAATCCGCTAAATGCAACTTCAATATTACTCGAAAAAATGCTGGAAAGCAAGGTGAAAACTGTGAAGATTCCTGCGAAAATAAAGTAAATCTTAAATGGTTTCAGTTTTTTTATTTCCGAACTATCAAACAATAACAATCTAACAACAGCAAGGATTACTGCAGATACACCAACAAAAATCAAAAATTGGGAACGAGCTATTGCGTATAAATCAAATTGTGTTTCTCCGTAAAAAAGTGCTGTGCCTTCGTCCAATTCAACAATTCTCATGCTAACTATAAGTGGTAAAATGCACAGCGAAAGAATTATCGGAAAAAGAAGAACTGCGTACTCTTTAACAAAAGAGAGCAAAGTCAAAGTGTTAGTATCACGTGTTTGTTTTTGCTTTTTTACTTGCTTTTTTTTATTTGCCATGATATCTTATGCAAGACCGAGTGCAATTTCAATCATTTGTGAAAAACCGACTTGTCTTTGATGTGCACTCAGCGACTCCTCTTTATAAATATGGTCACTGACAGTGAATATACCAAGGGCTTTTTTACCTGCCTTAGCCGCGTTCATATAAAGAGCTGCAGCCTCCATTTCAACGGCTAAAACTCCCATTGATTTCCATTTGTCGTTTGCAGTTTTGTGTTGATTATAGAAGACATCGCTTGAAAGAATGTTTCCTACATGAACGTTAGCAGATTTTGAAACTGCAATTTCATAAGCTTTTTGTACCAGCGAAAAATCTGCTGTTGCGCTGAAAGTACCTGGTAATTCATATTGAAAAGCATAGTTTGAATCAGTACACGCACCCATTCCAATGACAATGTCCATTACATTTACGTTGTCTTGAAATGCGCCAGCAGAGCCAATTCTGATGATTTGGTCCACATCGTAGAAATTAAAAAGTTCATAGGAGTAAATGCCGATAGAGGGCATACCCATTCCGCTACCCATAACGGAAACTTCTTTCCCTTTGTATAATCCCGTAAATCCCAACATGTTTCTAACAGACGAGAAACACACAGGATTTTCAAGAAAGTTTTTTGCGACAAACTCCGCTCGAAGAGGGTCTCCGGGCATTAAAACTGTTTTTGCAATTTGCCCTTTTTCAGCTGAATTATGAGGTGTTTTTGACATGATTTCTCCAACCTTTCTATATTAAAATATTATGATTTGCTTTTTTTGAACAAAAATTTAAATTTAGTATTTTTCAATATATCTTTTAGGAATTCAATAGTATCTTTAAAATCTTTTGTAAAGCCAAAGAAAATTAATGATAAAACAATAAAAATTATAGTGCAGACAATTCCTTTTACCAAAAAGCCGAGTATTCCAAGAAAAGGAATAAATCCACAAACGAAAATGGTTGTGGCGCAAATCACTGTTGCGGTTAAAGTGTAGTAAAGAGTTTTTAAATAATATTGTTTTGGGCTGTGTTTAAATCCATGTTTAAATAAGATATAGGGTTCCGACCATGTGCAAGTGAGAACAGTGCTTAGGATTGTTCCGATGAACACACCTGTTATTCCAAAGTGAATAGCAAGTGTGATTGATGCGACGAGATTAATTACTGATTCGAAAATTGGCTTATATCTGTCCTCCCAGAATAATCCCAACGAGTTTCTAAAAGTTAGAACGATTTGTCTTAAACCTGTAAACCAAAAACGCATCACAATCACAATGACTACTTCCATTGGAAATATGAGGTTTTGTCCTGCTAACCAAATTTCGTTTATGAAAGGGTTGAGAAGATTTAACAGGCAAGCTGAAAAAAACGTGAACATTAAAAAGCTTGCAAAGTTGAAAATGCTGAAAAGATTTCTTGCTCGGTCCTTGTCAAAGGCGTTTAGGTTTCCGACACTTGCAGTGATTGAGTTGAAAAGAATACCTGTAATCATTTCAATTGCAGAAACTACCAGTAAATAGTTTGAATAAATTCCAACTTCAATCAATCCAATATACGACGAGATGATTATATTATCGGTGGAGTATACTACAGCAGAGCCGATTTTGTGGATAAATCCGCCTTTAACATTCTTGATGATTTTCTCTTTTACAGCAGGTTCTATTTCTGTGCTTTTGCCTTTGTCTTTCAAGAACGGGTAAAGTTTATCGGCTTTTAATGAAATAACTATATTTTCTAAAAGAGTGAAGAAAATAATTGTTACTAAATAAATCAGATAATTTCTAGTGATAAACAACACAGCAATTCTAGCTACATTTGATATCACTATAAAAACATTGCGAATGTTTGTGGTTAGGTATTTCTTTTGGTCTGCTATGACCAAGGTTGATTTATAGGTGTAAAAATACGATACTGCAGTGTTTGCCAAGAAAAGAAGATAAATTATATTGATATTTTCAATGCTTGTTTCGTCATTAATGATATAGGGCAGAAAAGGAATCAATGTAACTCCAACTGCAAAAACTACCGCGCCAATAATCCGATATGCTTTCTTGAATAAATTCATTATAGCATATACAGCATCAAAATCTTTATCTGCCAATGGTTTATATAAACTGTAACTTATGGCAGAGCCTACACCAAGCTCTGCCAAG
>CAYJBU010000083.1:0-6659 GCA_964368155.1 uncultured Eubacteriales bacterium
AGTACGAGCCATCTAAAATACACTTAATTAGATGCGTTTGAACAGCTGTAGGAAAATTATAGTTTACGCTAACTTCAAAATAACTTTTATCATATAGTAAAATCCCGCTATTGAATTCGCTATTCTTATTTATAAACAATGTTTTTAACTCTTGAAGATTTGAAAATATATCTATTACATCGTCCTTCACATCACTGATAACACATTGGACTTCAATATCCCATTTTTCTTCTGCAGTGTCAATAATTTCCTTTGAAGCTTGTAAATATTCTTCACTCATTTGAATTTCCTGCTCTGTAAAAACAATTGCACAAAACAAGTTACTATCATAATCATAGCAAATAATATTATCGTGGCTAATTACAGAAAGAACATTTTGAATAAACTGCTTAACTTCTCTATTATTTTTCAGTATATCCTCGCCCATCAATTTAAAACAGAACATTACATAATTGTCTTGAGGAATTTTAACTTTTAGTTTTTCAAGCTCTATTACCAGCTCGTCGGAATTCGAATATTTACCATTAAAAAGTTTATACTCGACCATCTGCCTATCTTTTTCTTCATAAATCTCTTGTCTCTCTTCAGCATCAATAACTTGGTTTTTCAAGGTATCATACACATATTCTATACTTTCCCAGTAATTTTTCCCATCTGTCTGTAAATTGCTTTCAAGTTTTTGAAGTATTTTAACAGCAGGCAACACAGTTTTACCTGAATATCTTTTTATTAAAAAAATTCCAACTAGCAAAAAAAACAATAAATTAATGAAAAACATAACTAGCATAAATGTATTTTGATATGTATTTACAACATTTGAAGCCACATAAAATGTAAGTTCTGTTTGTGGACTAACAGACTTTGTTACCAAATAATTACCTACATTTGTTAAATTTCTTTCACCGAAACCCATAATTACATCAGAAACATCTCCAACTACATAAAATCTTTCTTTCCCTAAAATTATCTCATCATTATAGCCTATAGCTATATAAGTGTTTTGTGTAGAATCGGTTAAATAATTTTGTTCTAAATACCTTCCATTAATAATGTGCATTACATAGATTTTCACTCCACTTATATTATCTTCTTCCACTAAAATCACGCTATCTTCATACGAAATTTGCCCTAAATGCACATCAGCAACGCTGTAGGTGATTTCGTCTATTACTGATTCATTTAAAAACATTATAAACTCTTCTATATCATAATCATTTACCGCTAGTGATGCACCATAAAACGCGCCTTCTTTACTAGCGGAAGCAGTTGAAACAAATCTATCATATTCAGGAATATATAAAACAGATTCCAATATTATTGGAGCCAGTCTTCTAAGTTTTTCTATTTGCTTTATTGCTATGTTTTCTTCCAGTGCATAATCTGAATTACTTTGATACGTTTGTATCAAAGTTTCAAATTCCGTACTTTCAGTCATCAGTGGAGAAATCAACTTGGCCCTATCAAATTCTTCTGATACCAAGTTTGCAATATTATCTCCTTGTAAAATATTGCTTTCTTCTATCCAATTTTCTGAATACATAGTAGCGACAGTTATAGTAATGAGCATTGACAACAAAAACATAAGTAGAATAACCATAAAAGGATGTATAAAATGCTTATAAACTCCAATTTTTAGATTAGTCGATGGATTAATTTTTAATAGTAATTTTTTCACTTAACCGAACTCCTTGTATAACAAAATCTCACAATAAGTTTTATATCCATTTTATTATCACATTAATATTAAAAAAACTCTTACAATTCCAATATATGTATATATTTTTGCAATAAAACGGAAAAAGTCTATGGTATATAAATTTTTTGTTGAAATAATTAGCAACCTTCATTAATTCAACATTAGAATTATACCATAAACTTTTTCAATTTTCAAATTTTCACATTATAGTCGAACCAATACAAAAAACGTACAAAGACAGCAAAGGTAAAATTTTGTTTAACAAGGCGGAGGAGGGAGTAATAGTTGCTCTATTGCGACTGACGACAACGCAGTTAAACGGATTTTTACCTGCTGGTCTGTTTGGGTTTTGTATTGGTTTGACTATATAATATCTAGCAGAAATCAACCTTTAATAGCTCCCGACATAACTCCACGAACAAAATACTTTTGAATAAATGGATAAATAATCATCATCGGAGTCGTTGATATTACTATCAATGAATATCTTAGCAAGTCTGCTGTTTCTTGAGCTTCCTCCATTTGTTCTGGTGTCATCATCTCAAAATTCATTTCCATGTTAATCAAAATATCACGCAAAACGAGTTGCAATGGAAACAAATCTTTATTATCTATGTATACCATAGCATTATACCAACTGTTCCAACTTCCTACTGCGCTATAAAGTGCAATAATTGCAATAATCGCTCCTGAAAGTGGAATTACGCACGAAATTAAATATCTGATTGGACCACAACCATCAATAGACGCCGCCTCATAGAGTTCTCTTGGCAAATCTGTTCTGAAATAAGTTCTCATGATAATCATGTTTGTAACACCAAAAGAACCAAACAAAGTTACAGTCCAAATAGTATTCATCATTCCCAAACTGTCAATTAACAAATAAGTAGGAATTAATCCTCCACCAAACATCATAACAAAAGCAAACAAGAACGAAAGAACTCTGTTTCCAGGTAATTCAGGCATAGATAATGGATAAGCAGCACAAATTGTAAAAATCAGACTTAATGCAACCGAAACAACTAAATAAAATGCTGAATTTATAAAACCTGAAACAACTCTTGCGTCTCTTAAAACTCCTTCATAACCCGCTAATGTTGGCTCTACGGGCCAAAGTAAAACTTTACCACTAACAACCGCACTCGCAGAACTAAAAGAAGCAGAAACAACGTACAACACCGGAATGGTTACTAATAATAAAAACACACATAAAAAAACTGTATTTAATCTATAAAAAATTTTATCAACTGCAGGGTCTTTAATATGACTTCCTACTTTATAAACTTTTTTTGAAGACATTTATATTGCTCCTTTCAATTAGAATATACCGCCATTTGATACTTTTTTAGCAATTCTATTAACTGCAACTATCAAAATAAATCCAACAACCGACTCAAAAAGGCCTATCGCTGTTGTATACGAAAAATCCGGCAATGATGTTTCAAACGATTGACTATAAACATAAGTACTGATTATTTCAGAAACTTGTCTGTTAATATCATTTTGCATTAAGAACACTTTCTCAAATCCAATAGACAGAACACGACCAGTATTCATTATTAGCAAAGTAATCGCGGTTGGAATAATAACAGGAATGTCTATGTGCCAAATTCTATGTAATACATTTGCTCCATCAACAGTAGCTGCTTCGTGCAATTGTGCATCAACACTGGTTAAAATTCCAAGGAAAATAATTGCACTAAAACCAACATGCTGCCAAATCCCTGACCAAACATACAAATCATCAAAAAAAGCTGCATCTGCAAAAAAATTGATATGTGATCCGCCCATCATGACTATTATATTGTTTACAAATCCTGTTCTTGATAAAAATTGGTTGATTATACCAACCATAACAACTGTTGAAATAAAATGTGGTGCATATGAAATCATTTGAACTGTTTTCTTAAATTTTAAGACTCTAACATAGTTGAGCGAAACAGCTAAAATTATCGGTGGTAAGAACCCAGCTACCAACGAATACACTGACAGCCATATTGTGTTACCTATAATTCTAAATGCTGTACCATCAATTCCACCTCTAAAAAAGCGTTCAAATTGTTCAAACCCAACCCATTCACTTCCCCAAATTCCATCTCTAGTGCTATAATCTTTAAAGGCAATTTGAAGGCCATATAGTGGTGAATAGTTAAATACTGCTATGTATGCTAAAGGCAACAAAAGCAATAAATAAAACTGCCAATATGTTTTCATAATATGTGAAAAACTTCTGCGTTTAGTATTTTCTGATTTTAATTTACTCATAATAAACTGAGCTACAAATGTAGCCCCTACACCTCCCTATAATGATTTATCCAGTGTAAAGAATTCTGAATGAGGCGGAAAATATCCGCCTCATCAAAACATGTATATAAGCTTGTTGGTAAAGAGCTTCAAGATCACTTGCGCCTTGAGCTTCTAGTTGATTAATATAACTATCCCATCTAGCATCTATGTCGCCATTTGTAATAAAATCAACTAACATCAAATCGACATAATCATTTAATACTGTTTGAAGGTCCACAACAGATTTAGCATCATCTTCATCTGAGAAAATTAGAGGAGGAACAATTTTTTCTTGCTCAGGTTCGAATGGAGCATACACCTCACCAGCTCTATAAAGTAGAGTTTCATTATCCATATTTGGATCATCTCCTCTTACTGCTTGATAGGAGTGATCTCTAACCGGACCATTATTAATTGAAAGTTGTGCCCAAGCGTAGTTTGTACCACCTTCAGTAGTTGTTTGTGCATCAATCATAACTTTGTAAGAAGCTGGAGTTTCGCCATTAATTCCTATATCATCTTCTGTACCATAATCCCAGTGTACGCCTTGCTCACCAAATAATGAACTATATCCAATAGTAGGCTCTACTAAAGCATCAATTAATTTAAAAGCAATAATAGGTGTTTCACAATTGTCTGTGATATGAGCTTTCGCACCAGGATAAGGAATATTAAATGGAGTGTAATTTACTCCTTCAGGACCCTCTAGTGGAGGCACTGCAACCCAATTTAGCCAATCGCCTTCTTCGTTGTTTTGTACCTGTGCGAAAGAAGCAACTGAACCACCTGGTGCAGAACCTGTAAGCTGAACATCTTGGGTTGTAAGTGCACGAAGTGAGTTTACATCTTGTGTAAATGTATCAGAAAGAAGAAGCCCTTTTTCGTATAACTCGTTTAAGTATTTTAAACCTTCTTTATATTCGTCTTGTTTATAAGCAAGTTCAATCACTCCATCTTCATTAAATGAAATTTTCTTGCTTATATCATAGTACATGAACGAATTCATAATGAAGTTGATAGGATAGGTATTCCATCCAGTTTTTGAACCAGTTAGAGGAATTTCATCTGCTTGTCCGTTTCCGTTAGGATCTTCATCTTTAAATGCTTGAAGTACTGCCATGTATTCTTCTGTTGTAGTAGGCATATCCATACCAACTGCATCTAACCAAGGTTGGTAAATCCACAACCTGTTAGCATACCTAGTGTGATAAGCTTGAGCAAAGTTTACAAATGAGTAAATATTTCCATGTGGCATTGTATGTGTATCAACGATAGCCTGTGTTACAAGGACATCTGACATTCCATCTTCTATCCACTTTGTATACCAATAGCCGTGCTCTTCAATAAGATTATTCAATGGAATCAAATACTCTTCTTGTCCATATGCATATTGTGTTGCACCGTCCCAATATGTTCCGAAAACAACATCTGCATAATCATCTGTGGTAAACATAACATTTTGTTTAGCTATTCTATCAGCTTTACTAACAACTGTCCATTCAATATGTACATTTGTCTCTTCTTCAAGCCATTTTGAGAATGCATTCACTTCGCTATCAAATTCAGTGTGTGAATCAAGATGAGGAGCAGTAAAAATGGAAATAGTTGGCATCTCGTCGCCTATGACTATTGGGAATTCCCCAGGCTCGGAAATTTCATACGGACCATCCATAAGTTTTCCATCGTCTGTGCCACCTGTACTTGTAGTGCCACCTGTACTCGTGGTACCACCAGTGCTTGCGCCACCTTCTTCGGCTGGTGCTGCACAAGCAACAACACTTAAGAGCATTGCACTTGCAATTATCGCTGCTAGGGTTCTTTTAATGTTTTGATTTTTCATAAGAGTTTTCCTCCTTTTAATATATTAGACATGGATTAACCATGTTCTAAAGCATAGAACAGAATATCTTGATACAATAAAATGCTAATTCTAAATAACATTTGATATACTCAAAAAAATGTAATTTAATATAAGACTTCATAATTAAACAAACACAAAATATAATTTGCATAAGAAATAACAATATATTTCTAAATATTGACTAAAATGCACACTCACAATTGATTTGTTGTAATTGTATAGTTTTTAAATCAAGAAGCAATGTTTTTGTTTCAAGTTGTTCATATATTACACTAAACCATCATAAAAATCAATGCACAAATTCTATTTACTATGCTTTTTCTCCACGCATAAGCACAAAGAAGTCAAATTCAGCTTATTATATTTGAAAATACACTTATATTTAATATGTATTTTCCGTTAACGTATTATACATAATGAAACAACGGTCATTTTATACTATACAATTTATTTAACATACTTTACAATAATTTGTTTGTTTAGCTACTACTTCTTGACAACCCAATAAGAGCACCAATACTACCCGAAATAATATCTCTATATGTTGAAACAGTTGCAAGATTTGTAGAGCTAGTTACGATTATATTACTAAAATTTCTTACTACTAGCATAATCAACAAACAAAAAACACATGTCAGAGTTAACACTATTATTTGAATATTAACTCTGACAGTTTTATTTTCTGCAGGAGGAGTATTTTGTACTAAAAAAGTTTGCAAAGTAGAATTTGATGCACTTGAGCTTTCATTTTCTGATTTTAGTTCAATTTTCTGTTCTGAATTTTTCCTTTTAGCTTCTATATTAATCACTATAGTA
>CAYJBU010000083.1:6669-11695 GCA_964368155.1 uncultured Eubacteriales bacterium
TATTTGTTATGTTTTCAAGTTCAGCTATTTTTTCTTTCAAAGCAAAATCACCTATAGACACTACACTCATGATATATCCAAAAATTGAACTTGTAGCAGTTCTAAACACAATGTCAATCTGGCCAATAGATTCACTTGGTACGTCAAAAAAGAGAGCTACTGCAGATTGCAAAATAAGAATAATAAAGATAATTACAATACCCATAAACGCTATGTTTTTACTACTAATAGTTGCAAGAGTAACTCTCTTCTTTTTCATATGTAAGACCTACCTTTCACTAATGCAAATTTATTATTTTATTAAAGTGTAAAACAATATGTACATTTTAACGTCAATTAGCTATTTTTAATATAGTATTCAAGCAAACTGCCATATGTTACATAAGCTTTTCTTACTATTTAGTTATATGGTTCACATTCCATACTTGTATGTACAGTGCTTATTTCTAGCTTAAAAAAAATGTCTCACATTTAATACATTTTTACTTTCTTTAAGGAGAATAAATTATTTAAATCACTTGACTATTAAATGTTATAATTGTAAAATTATATTGTAAATAAGTATAGGCGGTGAATTAATTGATTGCTAAAAAAAGAAAGAAATATATTTTTGTCTTGTTCCAGTCACTTAAAATTGGTGTAGGTAGCGGTGTAGCGATGTATCTAGCAATGGCCTCTAATTTAGACTTTGCAGTTTATGCCGCAACGGTAACTATGCTTACTGTTGTAACTACAAAAGCTGAGGTAATGAAACTCTCACTGTATCGCTTCATAACCTTTGCAATAACTGTTTTATTGTGTTACATCATCTTCCCTAATATTCCAAATATGATTTTGGGATATATGCTGTTCTTATTTTCACTAGTATTTATTACTGATTTCTTTAATTTAAGAGAAACTCTCTCAGTGAATGCTGTTGTTGGGACACATTTTTTAACTACAATGGATTTCAGTCTATCCGCTGTAACCAACGAGTTTTTGCTTGTTCTAATTGGTATCACTACAGCAGTAATGTTCAATTTTTTAGTCAATAATCAAGGAAGCAAACGTAGATTAAAACACAATGTAGTCTATACCGAAAATCGACTTAAACTAGTGCTGAATAACATTTCTAAATTTTTAAGACATGAGGAATCAGTTGAAGTTTGCTGGGACTATCTTGATAGTTTAAGTGATGATATTTCTCATTTTATCGAGTTGGCATATGAATATAAGGGTAATAGTTTTGGCAACAGCGAAAAAGATATGTATGCAGAATATTTTGAATTACGAAAAATCCAGTGTGAAATGTTAGAAACACTTAAAAAGCCTCTAAAATTTATAATTGATTATCGCGACGAATCAATTATCGTTGCAGAATTAATAGAAAAAATATCTAATGATATATCAAATTTCGGAAGCAATATCAGTGTTAAAACATTTAAAGAAGTTTACAATCCGGATATGAAGAGTTTTATTGAAATTGATTTGTACGCAAAGTTATATCACACCCATCAAGTATTATTCGACTTCGCATTAGAGCAAAGTGAATATAAAAGCGTCTCCCCTGATATCTTTAACTAATCAACTATTCTATATAAAAAACAAGACATCGAGATGAATTTTTCATCTCGATGCCTTAATTTTAATATTAAATTTTGCTTATAATCGTAACATACCTTATACAAATAATGAAAATTAACATTATCCTAATTCCAATAAGTTATACGTTCTAATTGAAAGAGTTGTGCTTTGAGGGTCTAGGGTTTCACCCGTTTCTCTCTCTTGTGTCGTTAATGTTAATGTCAATTCTGCAACACCATTACCTTCTGCGCTCAACAAGTCTTTAAGCAATTGGTTAAATGCTGAATCATCCAAATACATCGTATATGTTTGACCTGGCTCAATGCTTGTGAGTAGGCTATCTGTGATCTCGTTAGTAGTACCGTTTGCATTTCTTGTGAAAATCCTCGGTGAGATCGTTGTGCCATTGTAGGAAATTTCAAATCCGACAACCTCAAATACTTCACTGAAAGCTCCGGTGATATCCTCGCTTATAATTTGGAAATTAATTGCCAAATCTTCTTTGTTTACAGAATTATCATTACTGTCCCCAGCTATTAGAGCAGCTAACAATTGTTCATTGTTTGAAGCAATTGGTAATACTACATCTGTAGAAGTTTGTTCTCCATCAGCCCCAACAGAAACTGGTTTTGGTGGCTCAACTTTTGGTCTATATGATGCAATCATTGTATTAACAAACAACTGTGCTTCAATAGGACTTGGATAAGGATTATGACCAGCTCCTGTATAAGTTACATTGCCTTTTGTATAAATATAGTAATTATTTGCAGCATCTTCACCCATAACATCATACATGTCATTAGATTTGTATGCTCCCAAAGTAAACCAAACTATTAATTCTTCATCATTCATATTAAGCTGATAGTACTGTTTGTGAGTTGTAGCAATTGGAATAGATGCATTCTCAACTAAATTTTCATTAGCTTTTTCTTCATCAAACATAAAATCAGTGGTATTAATATTATATGGGAAAGTAGTAATTTGCCCACGATTAACTTGATCTACATTCGTCGTATTTGGTTGATCATAGCCCTGATTTTTAATATCCTCTATCAAATATGGATCTGCATTTCTTGTATCATTTTGAGTTATCATATCCATAGACAAAACATAAATATCTTGATATCCTTGTGTCTGCTCAACATAAACAGGGGCGTCCCCAGGTTTTGCACTTGCATTAGGTTGAATTGGAATGTCGTAGCCTTTATTCACCAAGTCTTGAAGTGCGTCAGGGTCGCTAGCAATGTTTAAATATCCATTTGCTGTATAGTTTTGTGCTCCCAACATAGTTCTCGAGGTAACAACTTTGCTTGCATTTGTAGTAGTTTTAATCTCAACAGTGTTCTCCTCACCATAGCCTGCATTACTAACGATTGCTTGACGCAAATCATTAGGAATATAAGCACTCAATCCGTATTCAGGATCTGTCAGCCCGTAACGGTCAACTCCTAAATAAGAACGAGACATCAATGTGTATGCATAACCGACACTTGTTTCAGTGTAGTACTTATTACCATTTTCATCATAATAATTAGTACCATCGGGAGTAGTATAAGTTACAAGTGTATCATGAGCGAACAATACTGAATTTCCATTATCAATGTGATTTACTATAGATTGTGACAATTCATAACTCATGCCTTTATTTAAAGTTTCTAAATTTCCAAAGAATTCCGTAAACCCAATCATAACAATATCATAATTTTCAAGATATTCTTCAGCAGCTTCTTTATCAAAGGTATCTCCTAAATTATAATAGCCGTATGAGTCTTTTTTTGCGGAGAACCACTCATTAATATCAAATAAGTTAACAGTTTCAACATTAATGTTATACATACCATTATCTTGTAAGTCCTCGAACATTTCAGAATAACTTTGCACAAGGTTTGTGTAACGATCGGCTGCTGTAAATGAATTTAAGTTGTTAACAGTTATTTTATTTGACCCTAAAGAAACTCCGGATTTTTCTGTTAATACTTGCTCCACATCGCCAATTACAGGAATGAGCTCTTTATCAGATGAATAAATAACTGTTGTGTGATCATCAACATTTTTTAGATTCCATGTGTCTCCATCTTTATAACCATATACATCTAAAGCACCATAAGTAAATAGCTGTTTATCTACATCAAGATCCAAATATTGGAAATATGCATTGTTAGTTGACCTATATACAGGATTAGCAAGCGTTGAGTTTGCAGATGAATAACCAGTCAATCTATAAATTGGAACTTTATCCACCCAATCTGTTCTCTGTAAGGTAAATAACTGCATATCCTCATTGCTCTTTACAGTAAACTCATTCTTGTTATCTAAGTGTGCCGCTAAAATACTAGATTCGTCTGGACCTGCGCTATAAGGAACATATAGTGGGAATCGGGACGCAAAATATGATTCATCAAATTCACTATGCTCATTTATGATTTCACTCGAATTACTATCAATATAAAATTTCTCTCCAATATCACCGGTCTCTGGGTTAAACTCAAACGCAATAACATATCCCGTATCTATAGTTACTTCGCTAGCGCCTGAACCCTGAGTATAAGTATGTGTCCAAAACTTCTCCGTTGCACTATCAATACTTGCATCAATCTCATATTGAATTAGTACACTACCGTTAAAATCTTTCTCCCCGCTAAAAACATTATTATTTAAAGTAGTATATACTTTACCAGTGTAATCGAATACTTTAATGGAATTATCATAAAACTTTGCATATTGGTGTTCTAATCCCAAATCAATTGTTGCTCCACTTGGATGCGTAAAGCTATCACCTAACACTGAGTAAGTGTGTCCACGATCTGAAACAATCTGCAAAACATCAATATCAATCACTTCATTTGAATCGGGTCTATTGTATGTTATACCTGTGTCCGAAGTTGCTATTCCAGTGTCATTTTTAGTTACTACTAGTTTCCACGGAACTACTCCAACAAAATTTTCTGGAAGTTCACGTAAAACTGTATATTCAATTCCACTTTGAAGTTCTTTATAAGATACTCTCTTTCCACTTTCATCAAAAATATCTAACTCATCTAGCTCTTCGTTCCCTGATGTATCTGAATCATCAAATAAACCATTGGAGTTTCTATCATAATACAACTGAACTGTATAATAAGTTAATGCAGGAACTGGGTCTGTTTGGTTCTCAATTGTAAACTCATACATAAGTGTTGAATTTTTCATACTTGAACTTTCTTCAACAGAAACATACTCTGCAGGGCTACTTTATTCATCTTCTGAGTAAACAATCATTGGTGCAGAAATATTTATATGCGTAAAAAGTGAATCTTTATTGTTTGAATTAACCAAATCAGTTTCAAAAGAGACATTATCTGACAAACTAGTGTTAATATCTCTATGCGAAAGTATAGCGTTATCAGTGTATTCTCCACTTTCGTCTACTTCAGCTAACGCTTTATATAGTTTTGAAAATACATCAATTCTTTTAGTGTCAATT
>CAYJBU010000084.1:0-11669 GCA_964368155.1 uncultured Eubacteriales bacterium
GCTTGATGATACGCAAATAAATGAGTTTAAAGGCATTAAATATGATGAGCTGTGGAATGCCATTTTGGATTGGGTTTATGGGTGCGAAATAATATTTTAAATGATAAATCTCGGCTGTATTATATGTTCAACGAAGCAGGCATAACTCATTTGGATGATATGTCTGATTTGTTTATTAAGCTATACTATTTACATTCACAAAACAAAGATGATTGTGAATAAAAGGAAGCATAGGCTTTGATATTTTTAAAGAAGCATAAAGTTTGTTTCTATTTGTTACGTTAGCATCGTATACTCTAATGAGTTGTGTTGCAATTATTGTGACAATTTTTCAACTATCTCTTGGTATTATGTTGAATGTGCTAGTTATTTGTAGTATAATTTATTATAAATAACTACAATAATTTCAAAAAAATAGCTATTCTAAAAAGATGAAGGTAACAATTATGACCAGAATTAAAATTATCAGCAACCCCTATTTGAAAAATATTGCATTTCAAAGTAAAAGTGAGACAAATGGAGAATGGGTTGACATTAATTTTGAAAATAACAGTAATAGTAAACTACTTAATCAAAAGTTTACAGAGGGCTTTTTCCCGTTTAAAGTTAAGGAACTACTGGATGAGATTATCTCAGAATATCATGTTTCAAGTGAAAAAATAGCGATAGAGTTTGAAGGTGCAGAGGATGAATGCAATGAACTTTCTCTGCTATGCAAAGAAAGTAAGTATGCAGATTGTGTAAATCTTTTAATTTCTAATATGTATTTAGAGAATGCTCGTGATATTTTCCCTAAGATAAATGAAATTTTTGATAAAAAATTGCGCCCGTTAATTCTTTCAAGTGTTAAAAATTACGATGAAGTGAGAGATGAAATTGACAAGTATGCCGATGTTGCCAATGACATTGTGCCTATTTGTGTTTTGGGCAATTACAGCGTGGGAAAATCTACATTTATAAATGCACTTATAGGCAGTGAAATAATGCCCAGTGGTGCAGAACCCGTCACAGCAAAAATTTCTCGTATTGAAAACTCACCAAGCAGTGATGAGGCATACGTGCAATTTTATTTTAAAAGCATGCCTGTAAAGCTGAAGTTTGAAAACGGCAGATTTGAATTTCTTGAGGGAACCGGTGAAAACGATATTACTGCTTTGTTGCGCAAAGAGTTAGAACTGCTGAACAATAAAAGTTTGGTAGCGCAAGTTAATAGAGCACTTGAAGTTATAAATACATTTGATGCTGAAATGTCAGAAGATACGGTATCTGATGTAATTGAAATCAAGATACCTTTTAAAGGTTTATGGGAAGAAACTGCACGGCAATTTGTTGTTTTTGATACACCCGGTTCAAACTCGGCATCTAATAATAAGCATTTATTAGTGCTTAAAGAAGCTATGAGAGATTTTTCAAATGGTATTCCTGTTTTTGTGTCTGAGTTTGATGCACTTGATAGTACTGACAACGAGGATCTTTACCGAGTTATAGAGGATATGAAAGAGCTCGACAACAGATTTACAATGATTGTTGTAAATAAGGCAGATGCAGCTGAACTTGATAAAGGCGGTTTTTCGGTTGAAAAAGAAAATCGAATATTAGGGCAAGCAGTACCTAAAAGCTTATATTCCGGCGGATTGTTTTTTGTTTCTTCAGTAATGGCACTTGGCTCGAAATCAGGTGGAGAGTTCATAGATGACCATTATGCAGAGCTTTTTGAAGAGAAAAAGACAAAATATGATACGCCGACCTCTCGATTTTATAAAACACTTTATAACTATAATATTATGCCGGGGCAGCTTAAGAAAAAAGCTGTTACACAAGCAGAAGAGCGAAGCGATTTGCTGTTTGTGAACAGTGGGCTATTTAGTGTTGAACAGGAAATTCAAACATTTGGCGAAAAGCACTCGGCATACAACAAATGTTTACAGGCAAAGCTTTTTCTCGGAAAAGTAATTGACATCACCTCTGACAATATTGAAAATGCACGAGAGGAGCGAGTTATATCCAGAAATAAATTGGATGATTTATTAAAAGAAGAAGAAAAGATATTGCTTAATAAAATTGATAATATAACAAGTGAACTTCAGACTGAATATAAAGAAATATATGACGAGATAATTGATGGGTTTAAAGACCAAAGCAGGTTTTATTTTACGGCTGATGAGCTTAAGGAAAGAGAGTTTATGTTCGAGCAAGAAAATGAGTTTGAACATGACTATAATGAGCAAAAAGATGAAAGAAATATTGCTCTTAATAAGTTGAAAAGCAATTTTTTTGATAATGTTAAAGAAACATTTGAAAAGCCATCATTTGATTTAATTAAAACAATTGGTAAAGAATTAAAAGATGATGTTGCCGATGTGTTTGAAGAACAGGGTGAGCTAAGCAAAATAGAAAAAGCTGTTGACCGTGAAACAGCTGAAGAACTTTTAAATGAAGTCACCTTCAATTTTAAAGAGAGTGTTGAAAAAATCAGGGAAATATTAGTCGTGAATTCAAAGCAGTATTGGGATCATAGAAATAAACTGTTTAAAATGAAACTTGTGGAACTTGTAACGGGAGCAGGCATTTTAAGCGAAGATAAGCAAAAAGAACTTTCCTCAATAATAATGTCATATGGAGATATTAAATTTGACACAAAAGAAGTTTTTGCAAATGAAGAGTTTCGAATTATCTTTAAATTTGGCGAGTATTCAATTCTTGTGTCAAATAAGCTAAACCTTGCAAAATTAAGACAAAAATATAATGAAGAAATACGAGGCAAAACAAATGAAATGCTGTGTACTATTAAAAAAAGTCATGCACTAAGCTTTATAAATTGGGCAGAAGATTTAGAAGAAATTATAACGGATAACCTCACTGAATACAGCCCACATTTACATGAGCAAGTACAAGAGATAAAGAAAGAAACCGAAAAAATAAGAGAACTTGAACATAATATGGCGTTACTTGACAGTTATAAACAATCGATTGAAAAAATGATGGATTGGAAAGAGAGATAGATTATGGGTATAAAAAATGCACTCTCGAAAATTTCAGGCAAAGCGGGCAATACTGTTGCAAAACTTGCCGCACTAAGCCCGGAGCAACTTGAAAATGCACAAAAAAAGCGAGAAGAATACCTATCTGAAATGCCAAAGCCCACCGATAGCGCTGCCGAAGAGCTCACACTGCGTCTT
This sequence comes from uncultured Eubacteriales bacterium, assembly GCA_964368155.1. GTDB lineage: Bacteria > Bacillota > Clostridia > Oscillospirales > Acutalibacteraceae > SIG603. The sequence continues at coordinate 3,180 of CAYJBU010000084.1, forward strand.
CTTGCAGCAAGCGGGGTGGAAATTTTCAATGCATATTTACCGCAACTTTCACAGCTTTATGTTCCTGTTGTTAAAGATGCGGAGTACGATAAGGCGTCTTTTCGGGCGGAATACAACATGCGGTATATTAATATTACTAAGTGGGTTACCGACAAAAATGAAAAAAGCCTTGAAAAGCTAGTTAATGTTTATGAGGTGCTCTCTAATGAAGATTGTAATATAGCATTAATATTCCAAAGAAAACAGGACAAAACTAATGTTTTTTTGGCCGTTACCAATACAAAAAACAATGATAACAGTGTTGATGTTAATAACTTCCAAGAGCGCATTACCGATGCAATAAGGGGCAATTTCCCTGGTTCTCGCTGGAATAGCGAGGGCAAGGGTGTTTTGCCGTGTTTCGACACAAGGACACCGTATTCTGTTGCGAGTGCATCAAATATACCGACAGAAAAATCAGAGAAATTTATAAGCCAAACAATAGAAAAATTGCTTGACGGAACTATTCCTGAAAACGCAAGCAAGGAATATACAATTATACTTTTAGCTACTCCTATACTTGATGTGGAAGAGCGCAAGCTCAGACTTTCAGAGATATACTCAGGCCTTGCGCCATATGCTGCATGGCAGACAAATTTCACCTATACCGAGAGCGATTCTAAAAATTCTTCGGCAACGGTCGGGGTTAATGTGGGCGCAAGTGCTGGCATTCAAAATGGGCAAAATCATGCAACCACACTAACAGACGGTGCCACCGACTCCGTTAATACGGGCGTTACTGACTCCACAGGTGAAACAGTGACAGATTCTGTCGGCGCAAGTGAAACGGATACAACAGGGACTTCGACCACTGATTCTCTCGGGGCTACAACGTCGGAGAACGCTACTTCAACTGAGGGAACGAATGAGTCATCGGCACATGCAAAAGGCGGAAGTGCTTCAGTAAATGTTGCCCCATTTGGTGTTGGTGGCACTGTCAGCGGCAACTACACCCACACTGGAACAAAAGGCACCTCCGCCTCTGAAAGCATAGGAAAAGGCATTGCTGAGAGCGTAACAAAAAGTGTGGGTGAAACAGTTGGCAAATCCATAGGAACAACTACCGGTAAAGCTATCGGAAGTTCAGTGGGCAAGGCTGTGTCAAGCTCACTCGGGCGTGCCGTTTCACAATCCGTAGCCAAAACTGCCGGTGCCTTTGCAAGCACAAATCTCGGTGTTAATTTTGGTGCAAATTTTGCACGCTCTTCAAGTGTCACAGCTACAATAGGCAAAAACGAGGGGATAACACAGTCATACACAAATTACTCTATTAAACATGCACTTGAGTTACTTGAAGAGCAGATGAAACGCTTTGAGCAGAGCACCGCACTTGGAATGTGGGATTTTGCAGCATATGTATTGAGCGAGGACCAAAATGTTGCTAATAATGTGGCACACTCATATATAGCGCTAACACAGGGCGAAGAGTCGTACATGTCAAAAGCGGCCATAAATTTATGGCGTGGCGATATGGCAAGTGATAGCGGTGCAAAGGAAATTTATCAATACCTGCGAGAATTGCGCCATCCTATATTTGGCATTAACCCTAATGTAATTGAAAGTGATGGTACATTTAAAGTTTATCCACCTGTTGTAACGGCAACTACTGCACTCACGGGGAAAGAGCTTGCGTATTCTCTAAACTTTCCGCAAAAATCAATAGCAGGCCTACCTGTGCTTGCTTGCACAGAGTTTGGCAGAAATATTGTCACTTATGACTTGGAAGATAAAAAAGGGCATGAGCTTTATTTGGGGCATATCTTCCATATGAATCATCAAGAAAAAGGATCTGTAAAAATTTCAAAGCAATCACTTGCTTCACATGCTTTTGTAACAGGTAGCACAGGCTCGGGTAAAAGTAATACAGTATATCAAATTTTGTCTGAAGCAGAGCAGAAAGGCATTAACTTTCTTGTAATAGAGCCTGCAAAAGGCGAGTATAAAACAGTATTTGGCATGAACGAAAATGTTTCAGTATACGGCACAAACCCCGAGCTTACACCTATGCTAAGAATTAACCCGTTTAGATTTCCGAAAGGTATACATGTGCTTGAACATTTAGATAGACTTGTGGAAATTTTTAATGTTTGCTGGCCTATGTATGCCGCCATGCCTGCTGTGTTAAAAAGCGCTGTCGAAAAATCATATTCCGATTGCGGCTGGCAATTAAACACTTCAAAAAATAAGTATAATGAAGAAATTTTTCCGACCTTTTCAGATGTTGCAAGGAATGTGAAAGCAATAATTGACTCGAGCGAGTACGACAATGAGAACAAAGGTGCATACAAGGGAGCGCTTTTAACAAGGTTGCAGTCACTCACCAACGGCATAAACGGAATGATTTTTGTGCAAGATGATATAAGCGCTACAAGCCTTTACGATAGCAATGTGATTGTTGATTTAAGTAGGGTTGGCTCGTCTGAAACAAAATCGCTAATAATGGGTATGCTTGTGTTGAAATTGCAAGAGCATAGAATGACAACATCAAATGGAATAAACTCACCATTAAAGCATATTACAGTGCTTGAAGAGGCACATAACTTGTTAAAACGCACATCTACAGCGCAAAGCTCCGAGGGCTCAGGGCTTATGGGCAAAAGCGTGGAGATGATTGCAAATGCAATAGCCGAGATGAGAACATACGGTGAAGGCTTTGTGATTGTAGACCAATCTCCGGGCTTGCTTGATATGTCTACTATAAGAAACACCAACACAAAAATAATTATGAGACTACCGGATTTGTCAGATCGTGAACTTGTAGGCAAAGCGGCAGGCCTTAATGACGACCAAATTATAGAGATAGCAAAATTACCATGTGGTGTTGCGGCAGTTTATCAAAACGAGTGGATACAGCCTGTGCTTTGCAAAGTGGACAAATATGATGCGATAGAAGTGCCGTATAACTATACCCCCGAAAACAACATTGATGTTTATGGTGAGCAAAACACTAAAATAGCCACACAATCACTACTTGATTTTATAATGAATAAAGAACTTTTTAGAAAAGATAACAAAGAAGATGAAGAGGTTGAGTTATTAAAAGCAATGATAATTAAATCTAAGCTTGAAACAGTTGTAAAATGCGATTTTATTGAATATGTAGATGATGAAAAACACTTGGGTATTAATAAATTGAGAAAACTCATTTTTGACTTTCTAAATGTAGAAAATGCAGTAAAAGCGTCGGCAGAGCATGATAATCTTAAAGACTGGGTGCACTCTATTGTAAATGAGCTATCGCCATCTGTTAAAGAGTATTCAAAAAATCAAATAGATTTAGTAGTAGCATTAATATTGCTTGAACAAACAGAGCGAGATAAAACTTATAACGATGTTTTATGCAGATTTACCGAGGTTTATAAAAACGAAGGTGGTGTTTTTTAATGGAGTTTGATAAAAAGCCGGAAATTAGCGAAGTAAAAAAACCGGTGGCCGAAAATTATAAAGATATTAAGCCGGAGGGGCAATCGCTGTTTTCGGAGGCAAAAGGATTTTTAAATAGCTTGTTTGAAAAAACTGAAGTTTTTATACCAGGAAAACAATCTGAGGGTAATTCAAGCTACAAGGAAAGCGGAGAAAATCACTTACGTGAAGTTAGTGACAATTGCATTGAAAACAAGGTAGACGGCTTGCGCCGAGAAAAGGAAACTGAGGAAGAGTTGAATAAAAAATATCCTGAAAAAGATGGGTATACTGTTTTAAGTGAACAATATCTACGAAATGAAAATGGGGAAATAGTAAAAGACAGTGAGACAGGAAGTGCACGCAGAATAGATTTTGTAGTGGTCAAAGACGGGAAAGTTGTAGACTCTGTAGAGGTAACATCTCTTACAGCAGATAAAAATGATCAAACTGCAAAAGAAGAGCGCATTAGAGATGCCGGTGGCAACTATATAAAAATGGAAGACGGCGCATTAGCTGACATACCCGACAATTTACATACAAGAATAGACAGGAGAGAATAAAATGAAAATTTTTGATAAAGCAGAGTGGCAAATTGACGGTGGTATTAACAAAACTATAGTAGTTAAACATTTTAAATTTATATTTGACTGGCTAAAGGCGAATGATATGTTAAGCGAAGATGGATTAGAAATTTTTGACGTAGGAATAGACGAAGAAACGTCACTTCATGAGCGCCTTGTTACATGTGATGGGTGCAAGTTTTTAGAAAAAAACTATGATGAGTTGATTTCTAAGTCTAAATATGATATTGAAATAGCGAAAAACTTAATTGATGAGATGTATGCACAGTTAGATTAGCAGATTTTTGTAAAACAATGTAAAAAATCAGCCTTATAAATTTATAGGCTGCCAACGTAAAACATGAATCTCGTAAAACTAATATGCCAGGAGCGAGTAAATATGGATTTGAAAGTCAAGAACCAAAAAATATATAAGTTGGCATATAATTACTTATTTAAAATAAAGCCGACTCAAATGCAAAATAGTGATTTGGAAAAATATTTTGTTGGTGATAGAAAAGACTATAATAGCCTTGAAGATGTATTTGAACAACTTATTTATTCGGCTCAAAATTATCAAAGGATGCCTAATGTTATTAAATTTAAAGACAGGCGTACTGGTATCAAAAAAATATTGTTCGATTATGATTTCAAGAGGATTATTGAATATTCAGTTGATGACTTGTATTATATATTTCGCGATGAATTTAATATCGTAAGCGTCGACAGTAATAAAAACAGTTGGAGAAAATGGAGTAAATCTATTATTTCATCAGCAAAATTTATGAATGAATTTGAAAGTGTAGAGAGCTTTAAAGTATTTGTTGCGCTGTTTAAATTCAATTTGCATACACGTATGGCATTACCATTATTATTGCAAACAAAAATTAGTGGTATGGGGTTTGCATTAGCTTGCGACTGCCTAAAAGAGCTTGGATATCTTGATTATCCAAAGCCCGATGTGCATCTAAACGATGTTTTTTGTAGGCTTGGGCTATCTGAGAATGAACCAATTCAAGTGTTTGAATCTATTGTTAAAATGGCGGAAGATTGCAAAGAAATTGATGAGGCAATAACTCCATATAAAATTGATAAAGTTATTTGGTTGATATGTTCAGGAAGGTTTTATCTTGATGATATTACTATCGGAAGAAACAAAGATGAGTTTATTGATTATGTAAAGGCAGAACTGGAATTGTGAAAAAACAATTAGAATTAATGTTTTTACGTAATTCTTTTGATATGTTTTAAAATGAATAAATGAAAAAATATATAAAACAATTTGCTTTATTCAATGATACGAACTTATTTTAAATGAGGAGGGTTTAATAGTGGCGATACCAAAAAATATTACTAAAGAAAGCATTCTCAAAGCGGTTGAATACATAGATGAAAATAATGTTCCGAAACATAACGAAAGTGTAACATATAGTTTGGTTTTAGAGGATAAAACTTACCCACCTAAATATGTGGTCGCAGTTGCAGATCATTTAATCAATAATGTGGAAATATCTACAAGCGCTTATAATTCAATTGAAGCAAAGAAATTGTTGTTGTCACTTGGTTTTACAGTTGAAACAAAGCAGGAAAAATATATTTTGACAATAACTAAAGATAATGTTACATCAACCGATACTGAATTTACTATGGACAACCTTGGGTATGGGGATAATTTTAAACCTTTAGACGTTTATTTTGAAAAAGCCGATAAAGCAATAGTACGCAGACAATATAATAGATTAGAAAGAAAAAGTTGCAATCAAACCATGGCGCGTTTGGCAATGCAAGTTTTTGAAGATTCTCTTGTAAATTTATCACCACAAGAAAAGTCTAATTTCCCGATTTGCAGATATACTAATAATTCTGAAATCATTCGAGGTATTTTTGCGAGTATAGAAGAATTTAGAAATTACAAAAACACAATTGAATACGCTATTTATACTTATAAAAATAACAAACAAATGCTTATTTACTGTTGGAATATTTTTTCTAATATTATTTTTGTGCAGGAGTGCTTGCAGCGCTTTGGAGCTGATGATGATAAGTTTATTTTAACCTATCGTGAAAAAGAAGAAAAGGAAGAAGATTCTACGATTGTGCCACCCAATGAAGAAAAAGACACTCCCAACAAAGAAGGTTTTGCAAACCCTTATTCAGATAAATTATTGGAATCTAAAAACATCATTTTTCGTGGGGCACCCGGTACAGGCAAAACTTATTTGGCAAGAGAAATTGCAACAGATATTGTAAGTAACGGTTACTATTCCAACTATACCTTGCTTGCCGACACTCAAAAATCACAAATAGAGTTTGTACAATTTCACCCAAGCTATGACTATACAGATTTTGTGGAAGGGCTAAGACCTGTTACTACTGAAAATGGTAGCGTTGGTTTTAAATTGCAAGATGGAGTGTTCAAGAAATTTGTTGCAAGAGCAATAAAAAACTTTGAAAACTCTAAGAAATCTATTGAATTAATAGGAAAAGAGTTTACCGCTAAAGAAAAAATATCAAACTTTTTGGATAGTGTTAGTTTAGGTGAAAAAGAATATAGCATTGTACGTGGAACTAAATTTGCAATTGAAACTGCAGATGAAAGTAATTTATATATATCAATACCAGAGAACGCAATATCTAAGTCTTTAAAGCTGAAAATAAGCGATATTCAAAAAATGCTTGAATCAGAGCACAAGTTTGATCAAGTTAAGGATATTACAACATTTTTTGGCAAGCAAAACGCAACACAAGAATATTCATATTATTTAGCGCTTTTTAATGAAATTAACAAAGGCGCAAATTCGATAAATAAAGTAGAAGTTAAACAAGAAGAGCTAAAACCATTTATATTCATCATAGATGAAATAAACCGTGGTGAGATTTCAAAAATATTTGGCGAGCTGTTTTTCTCTATCGACCCGGGATACCGAGGCAAATCCGGTGAAGTGTCAACACAATATGCTAACCTGCATGAAGATGGCGATGGAAAATTTTACATTCCAGAAAACCTTTATATAATCGGAACTATGAACGATATTGACAGGTCGGTCGATAGCTTTGATTTTGCAATGCGCCGTCGCTTTAGGTTTATTGAAATTAAGGCGGAAGATTGCTTAGAAATGTTAGATGCACTTAACGATAAAAAAGATGAAAGCGCTTTACGCATGAATGCGCTAAATGAAGAGATTTCAAAAGTAGAGGGGCTCAATGAAAATTATCATATTGGTGCATCATATTTCTTGAAATTAGCAGACATAAGCGCAGATGTTTTATGGGAAGATTATATTGAGCCGTTACTGCGAGAGTATGTTCGAGGAATGCATGATGAAACCGATATTATGCAAAAATTCGCTGATGCGTATGGTTATATAAAACCAAGTGCGGGTGATAGTGATGACAATATTCAAGGTTAAAGACAATGCTATTACCTTAAAAAGTGATTTTAACTGCATAAGCAATTTAACAAGCAAAATAGAAAATAAGACCTTGGAGCAGTTAGAAAAAGATGGTTGTTTTGTATTTCCGGAATCTCTAAAAGATGCCGAGGACATTACAAAAGAACAGATGGTGCTTGAAAGTTGCAATAGCACATATCGCACAAGCAATATAATGGGGTTTGTTGGCTATGGCAAAGAGCGATTAATTATTGAGTCGCGTTTTTCCACCACAAAAAACGATTATTTTTTTCAGTATCTATTAGAGAATGTGGTGGACTTTCCAAATGTTTTAGAGCTTAATACAGATACAAACAGGCAAGACAAAATGTTTAATCTGCTCTTGTTTTTGTTTCCGCGCTACTTAAAAATTGCCATGCGAAAAGGAATCTTTAAAACGTATATTTCTAATAAGTATAACGATTTTAATGTTAAAGGTAGTGTTGATGTTGCACGTCATATAAGAAATAACATACCTTTCACCGGCAAAATAGCATACAAAATGCGTGAGTTTTCCTATGATAATCATTTAATACAGTTAATTAGACATACAATAGAGTTAATTAAATCAAAACTATTCGGACATATTCTTTTAAGCAAAACTAAAGATGAAGCAAATTTAATAATAAAAACCACTGATAAATACAAGTATGCTAATCGACAAAAGGTGTTAATTGCAAACCAAAAGAATATTATTCGCCACGCTTATTACCATGAGTACGCAGCGTTACAAAAACTGTGCATAATGATTTTACAGCATGAAAACCATAATCTTGGATCCGGTATTCAAGAAATATGTGGTGTGCTGTTTGATGGTGCATGGCTCTTTGAAGAATACATAAACCAGCTTGTCGGTGATGTTTTTTATCATCCTATGAACAAAGGCGGAAAAGGCGCTCAGCGATTATTCGAAAACAATACAGGTTTAATATATCCCGACTTTATCAGTAAAAATGCAAATACAAGAATAATTGCAGATGCAAAATATAAACCTGACAATAATATAGGCAACAAAGACTATCTGCAGGTTTTAGCTTATATGTTAAGGTTTGACG
>CAYJBU010000085.1:0-11635 GCA_964368155.1 uncultured Eubacteriales bacterium
ACCATAACTAAAATAGACCTGTCGAAATAGGAGAATATCGATCAGCTAACAACACAATTGAGTGAAATAATTTGAAGGAGCGTTAGTATGAATATTAGTCGTGCATTAACAATAAGAAAATCTAAGGAAGAGGATATCCCGAATTTGGTGCAAATTTATAATCACGCAATTTATTTTTTGAAATCTCAAAATGTAGATCAATGGCAAGATGGAGCACCAAACGCTACTACTGCAAAAAATGATATAGATGAGGGAATTTCTTATGTTGTGAGCCAAGAAGATGAAATTATTGCTACAGCAGCTTTAGTTGTAGGCGAAGATGAAACTTATTTTGAAATGGACGAAGGGGAATGGCTAACTGACAACAAAAATTATGGAGTTATACACAGAATAGCTGTTTCACAAAATAGCAAATCAAGAGGAGTTGCTGGATTTATTATTGATTACTGTAAAAAAATTACATCTGAACAAGGATTTACTAGTGTTCGTTGTGACACTCACAAAGATAACAAAATCATGCAACGAACCTTACTTAGCAACGGCTTTGTTTATTGTGGTATAATCACAATAGGTGACGGTACAAAAAGACTAGCGTATGAATTGATTATATGATATTACATATATAGTCAAACCAATACAAAACCCAAACAGACCAGCAGGTAAAAATCCGTTTAACTGCGTTGTCGTCAGTCGCAATAGAGCAACTATTACTCCCTCCTCCGCCTTGTTAAACAAAATTTTACCTTTGCTGTCTTTGTACGTTTTTTGTATTGGTTCGACTATAACTTTAATTGTGCCTAGCTTTTGTTTGAGTTTGAACATATGAAAATCAACATCGCAATCCAACTTCTTACTGATTGGTTGGATTGTGATGTTGATTATTTTTAAGAAAAAATATGATTTTGTGGTTTTCTTTAATTTGCATTTGAGAAAGATTGGAAGTAGTTAATCTGTATAAACTCTTGGTACTCTCAAGGCGAACTCACACACTACCTCATAGTTAATTGTGTTACGTTTTTGCGCTATTTCATCGACACTGATATATTCATTTCCACTATTTCCAATTAAAACTACTGTGTCTCCGATGTTGACATCGTCATCATTTTCAAGTTGAACAAGCATTTGGTCCATGCAAATTCTTCCGATGATTTTTCTTCTTTTTCCGTTAATTAATACTTCTGCGCCACGATCAGATAAAACACGAGCGTAGCCATCAGCGTATCCAATAGGTATTGTAGCTACTTTCATTTGAGTATCTGCTGTAAAATTTCTTCCATAGCTGACAAAAGAACCTTCTTCTATAATCTTTACATGAGAGATAACAGATTTGAGTGAAAGAACAGGCAAAAGATTTAGCTTGTTTCTGATTTGTTCTGACGGGAATAAACCATATAAAATTATTCCTGCTCTAACCATTCCATAATGCGCAGTAGAAAAGTCTAAAGTTGCTCCGCTGTTTGCGCTATGCACGATTCTAAAAGGTATTTTTGATAATTCCTTTAATGCAAAATTAAATAAATCTAATTGTCTTGTTGTGTATTCATTGTCACCTTCGTCACTTGAAGAAAGATGAGTGAAAACACCTTCAGGGATAAAATGTTTAAATCCACATACTCTTTTTATTTCTTCTATTGCGTTAAAATCTCTCTTTTTGTCCTGAAAATAAAAGCCTAATCTGCTCATTCCAGTATCAATTTTTATGTGGATATTAATTTTAGCGTCTTGCTTTATACATTCCTCGTTTAACGAAATTGCATAATCAAGCGAATATACACACTGAGTGATATCATAGTTTTTTAGAACACCAACATCGTTTGGTGGTGCATATCCTAAATTTAAAATAGGCAATGAAATTCCATTATCACGCAATTTTAAAGCTTCGTCAATGTTAGAAACTGCAAAATAACTTGCTCCTAGTTTTTCGTATTCACGGGCAAGAGCCACAGAACCGTGGCCGTATGCGTCTGCTTTGATGACGCAACAAATATCGGAATCTGTGGCATTTTTAATTTGTAAAAAATTATGTCTTACAGCGTGCATAGAAATTTCTGTCCATGCACGCCTTTTGGAACTTAGCATATATACCGCCTTTTATTTAAAGTATTTCACACCGCACTCAAATAGTAGTTGGTCTTTTAGTCCGGGAACATTCTTATATAAATCCGAGCCTTTTCTTTCTGAATGTGCCATTTTTCCAAGAACTCTACCATCAGGGCTTAGAATACCTTCAATAGCACATACCGAGCCATTAGGATTCCAAACTGTATCAGGGGAAACATTACCATTTGGATCGCAATACTGAGTTGCAACTTGACCGTTTGCTATTAGTTTTTTTAGATGCTCTTCGTCAGCAACAAACCTACCCTCGCCGTGAGACACAGGCACTGCGAAAACTTCTCCAATATTAACTCCTGATAGCCACGGAGATTTTGTGCTAGTGATTTTTGTGTATGCCATTCTGGAAACGTGTCGTCCAATGTTGTTGAATGTTAGAGTAGGGTCATTTTCTTTAGGTATAGTAATCTCACCATATGGCACTAACCCTAATTTGATTAATGCTTGGAAACCATTACAGATTCCCATCATTAAGCCATCTCTGTTATTAAGTAAGTTCGAAACTGCTTCTTTTATTTTTGGATTTCTAAAAGTAGTAGCAATAAATTTCCCTGAGCCCTCGGGTTCGTCACCACCTGAAAAACCACCAGGAAGCATGACAATTTGCGACTCTGAAATCAGTTTCTCCATTTTAGTGATAGTTTCTTCAATGTCTGTTACTTTCAAATTCTTAATTACTTGAATTTCAACATTTGCTCCTGCTTGCTCAAATGCACGCATTGTGTCGATTTCGCAGTTTGTTCCGGGGAAAGCAGGAATAAAGACTTTCGGCTTTGCTATTTTAATAGCTGGGGATTTTGTATATTTATCGTTACAAGGAACTACTTCTGCTGGCATTGGCGAAGGTTCTGCGTTGTTAGGGAATATTTTTTCTAAGGTTCCCATATAAGATGATAGCAATTCTTTGTTTTCTATAATATGAGAATTTACAGTAAAGTATTCATTGTCAGTAATCTTACCCAGTAGAATTGCTCCCTCTGGAATTTCAGTTACTTCTGCTACAATGTAACCAGCTTTTGGTGTGAAAAGAATTTCTTTTGAAACATCACTAAAATCAAAACCAAACCCATTTCCAAAACTCATTTTTGCAACACAAGCAGCACAGCCACCTTCTTTAACAACAGAAGCAGAGACGATTGTTTTGTTTTCTATCATTGAAATAATATTGTTGTAATAATTCTTCAGCTCATCCCAATTTGGAACACTGTTTTTTTCTTTAATAGGAAGTAAAACTACTGAGTTTCCACTTTTTTGGAAAGTTGCTGTAAGAGTTTTTGAAGCCTTAGTCATAGCAACAGCAAAGCTGACTAGGGTAGGGGGGACGTCTAAATCTTCAAAAGAACCCGACATACTATCTTTGCCACCGATTGAAGGGATTTCTAAATTGAGTTGAGCAGTTAGCGCACCTAAAAGGGCTGCTACTGGTTTTCCCCAACGTTCGGGTTTGTCGTAGAGTCTTTCAAAATACTCTTGGAATGTAAGTCGCGCTTTTAACGGATTTGCTCCGATAACTGCTAGTTTTGATAATGATTCTATAACCGCCCACAAAGAACCGTGGAATGGGCTGAACTTTGAAACTGCTGGGATAAATCCAAAGCTCATCGCTGTAGCATCATCTGTAATTCCTTCTAGCACGGGAACTTTTGCAACCATTGCCTCTTCAGGAGAAAGTTGGAATTTGCCACCAAAAGGCATATTTACAGTTGCTGCGCCGATTGAAGCGTCAAATCGCTCACTCAATCCTTTTTGAGAGCAAACTTCTAAACGTGATAAATTGTGGATGAATGCTTCTTCTATAGAAATGTCTTTTAATTCACATGGTATATTGTCTCTGTAATTTTCTGATTGTTTAGGAGCAGAAATAAAAGCGTTTGCAGACTGTGTTACTCCGTTTGTATCGAGAAAACGTCGGCTTAAATCGACGATGGTATCGTCGCGCCACTTCATTGTAAGTCTGTTATTATCAGTAACAATTGCTACACAAGTAGCCTCTAAATTTTCCTCTTTAGAAAATTGAATGAATTTATCAGCGTTTGAAGGGTCAACTACAACAGCCATTCTTTCTTGCGATTCTGAAATAGCGAGTTCTGTTCCGTCTAGTCCGTCATATTTTTTTGGTACTGCACTAAGATTAATTGTTAGCCCGGGAGCGAGTTCTCCGATAGCAACACAAACACCACCTGCGCCAAAATCGTTGCATCGTTTTATTAGTTTAGAAACCTCTGGATTTCTAAATAATCTTTGAATTTTTCTTTCTGTTGGAGGATTACCTTTTTGCACTTCTGCTCCACATACATCAATAGATTCAAGCGTGTGAGCTTTTGAAGATCCAGTTGCGCCTCCGCAACCATCTCGCCCAGTTGCACCTCCTAAAAGGATGATAACATCTCCTTTTTTTGGTTCTTCGCGAACTACATTTGATTTTGGAGAAGCACCAACAACTGCGCCTATCTCCATTCTTTTTGCAACATAGCCACTGTCGTACAATTCTGTTACTTGACCAGTAGCAAGTCCAATTTGATTTCCGTATGAAGAGTAGCCAGCAGCTGCTCCTGTTGTAATTTTGCGTGTAGGCAATTTCCCCTTAATTGTATCTTTTATACTCGCAGTAGGGTCTCCACTACCAGTTACACGCATTGCTTGGTATACATAAGCTCTTCCCGAAAGTGGATCTCTAATTGCTCCGCCAAGGCAAGTGGCAGCCCCACCGAAAGGTTCAATTTCAGTAGGATGGTTGTGAGTTTCATTTTTGAATTGAATAAGCCATTGTTCAGTTTTTCCATCTATTGTAATAGGAACTTCAATTGAACAAGCGTTAATTTCTTCGCTTATATCAAGATCAGGAACTAATCCTTTACTTCTTAAATATTTTGCTCCAATTACCGCCATGTCCATAAGTGAAACATCTTTGTCTTTTCCACTGTATAACATGCCTCTAACTTCTAAATATTCTGATAGGGCATTTTGAATTGCTATGCTTAATTCGCCTTTTTCTATCTCAATGGTATCAAGAGTGGTCAAAAAAGTAGTATGACGACAATGATCGCTCCAGTAAGTATCAATAACTCTGAGTTCAGTTACGCTAGGATTGCGGTTTTCTTCATTTTTAAAGTAATCGCGACAAAATTTTAAATCTGAAAAAGTCATGGCGAAACCCATCTCTTTATAGTATGACTCTAGTTGCGCGTCGTCCCAAATAATGAGTCCGTCTACAGTACTTACATTCTCGGGAACATCAGCTTTCAAATCAAGAGTCAAAGGCTTGTCCATGCTAGCAATTCTTGATTCAACCGGGTTGACAAGATATGCTTTTATTTTATTGAAGTCTTCATCACTAATATTACCTTTAACAGCTATAACTTTTGCGCTGGCTACTTTTGGACGCTCACCTTGTGTCAAAAGCTGAATACACTGAGCAGCAGAATCTGCTCGTTGGTCGTATTGACCCGGAAGATACTCCATTGCAAAAACACGATAATCCGAAGAAAACAAGTAATCTTCATCATATGTGTTATCTACATTTGGTTCAGAAAAAATTGTGTGTGAAGCAATTCTAAATTCTTCATCACTTATACCGGTTACATCATAACGGTTAATTATTCTGACTTCTTCTATAGATACAATTCCAAGATTTTTGATTAAATCTAGCTTTAAATGGTTGGCTTCAATGTTGAATCCTATTTTTTTTTCTACAAAAACTCTGGTAACCATATAAACTCCATTCATGTGAAAATATTTTTCTGTAATTATCGAATGATATTACTAAAACATTATATCATAAAACCTCAATTGAATAAAGCGTGTTTAATAAAAAAATAAAAAATTTTTTTTTATAAAAGTATTGACAAATGTCAAATTATGAGATATAATAGACAACGTTGTCAAGCAAAACAAATTGCGCTGGTGTAGCTCAGTTGGTAGAGCAGCTGATTTGTAATCAGCAGGTCGGGGGTTCGAGTCCGTCCACCAGCTCCAAAAGTCATTTAGACTTTACGATACGAAAAATTCATAAAGGATAAAGAGTTTTCGGACTCGAACCCTGAGAGGGTTTTTTCGTAAAGAAAACATTCTAGTAGAATGTTTTTAGAAAAAAGGTGTGAAGTAGCTGTGCTACGAACAGGGAATTCACGAAGTGAATTTGTCCGTCCACCAGCTCCAAAAGTCATTAAGACTTTAAGTTACGAAAAATTCATAAAGGATAAAGAGTTTTCAGACTCGAACCCTGAGAGGGTTTTTTCGTAAAGAAAACATTCTAGTAGAATGTTTTTAGAAAAAAGGTGTGAAGTAGCTGTGCTACGAACAGGGAATTCACGAAGTGAATTTGTCCGTCCACCAGCTCCAAAAGTCAATAGGATATTGACAAAATTAAATAAGGGAGAGTTCCCGAGCGGCCAAAGGGGGCAGACTGTAAATCTGTTGCTTTCAGCTTCAGTGGTTCGAATCCACTCTCTCCCACCAAATTTTTCACAACTTATTCTTTTTATTAAGAAAGATGTTGTGATTTTTTATTGTATATAGAAAACGAGGCTTTTTAATGAATGATATTTTCACTAATGAATTTAAATTTGACTTACCTGACGAATTAATTGCGCAATCGCCAATTGAGCAAAGAGATATGTCCAAATTGCTTTGCTTGGATAAAGAAACCGGAAATTTACTTCACAAAAATTTCTTTGATATTGTTGACATGATTAGTGAAAATGATTGTTTGATTTTAAATAATTCTAGGGTTTTGCCAGCTAGGATTTTTGGAAAAAAAGAAGATACAGGCTCCAAACTTGAAGTTTTACTGTTGAAATCAATGGGAACTAACATTTGGGAATGTTTAACGAGGCCTGGAAAAAAAGCTAAAATTGGAGCGCGTTTTACCTTTGGGGACGGCTTGTTAAGCGGAGAAGTAGTTGATATAGTTGAAGAAGGAAACAGACTGATAAAATTTGAGTGCGAGGAAAATTTTTATACAGTTTTGGATAAAATCGGACACATGCCACTACCACCATATATTAAAGAAAATAATTCTGATAAAGAACGATATCAAACGGTGTATTCAAAAGAAACTGGGTCAGCTGCTGCACCAACAGCTGGATTGCATTTTACTAATGAGTTGATTGATAGACTAAAGAACAAAGGTGTTAAAATTGGTTTTGTTACTTTGCATGTTGGTTTAGGTACATTTAGACCTGTGAGTGCTGAGGTGATTACAGAACACAAGATGCACTCAGAACATTACTATATGCCTAAAGAGACTGCGGATTTGATAAATAGGACAAAAGAAAATGGTGGGCGTGTAATTTCAGTGGGTACAACTTCGTGTAGAACGATAGAGTCTGTTGCAAAAACCAACGGAACAGTTTGTGAAAGTGAAGGAGATACCGATATTTTCATATACCCAGGATATAAGTTCAAATGCATAGATGCGCTTATAACAAACTTTCATCTGCCGGAGAGCACTCTTTTGATGTTGGTATCTGCATTGGCAGGAAAAGAGAATGTGTTAAACGCTTACAATGTTGCTGTTAGTGAAAAGTATAGATTTTTCTCTTTTGGTGATGCTATGTTTATAGCCTGACCGATATTAACCGAACCCGTTTTAAAAGAAACTTGTGGGCTTTCTAACTTTGTCAAAGTCTTTCGCGTGAAAAAACGAATAGTTATTTACTTAAGAACAGCAAAAAGTTTTAATTGTTTTATTTTGAAAGGATATTCTTCTATTTATGTTTAAATTGATAAAAAAGCAAGGGGATGCCAGAAGAGGAGTGTTCCAAACTATACATGGTGATGTGCAAACACCTGCATTTATGAATGTTGCAACTGCAGGAGCGATAAAAGGAGGTGTTAGTGCACATGATTTGGTAGATTTAAAGTGCCAAGTTCAGCTTTGTAATACTTATCACCTTCATATAAGACCGGGTGAAAACGTCGTAAAGTCCTTAGGTGGTTTACACGGATTTACAGGTTGGAGTGGACCGATTTTAACTGATAGCGGTGGATTTCAAGTGTTTTCACTTTCAAAACTCAGAAATATAAAAGAAGAAGGAGTTACATTTTCTTCTCATGTAGATGGACGTAAAATATTTATGGGTCCTGAAGAGAGCATGCAAATTCAATCGAGTTTGGGCGCAACTATTGCTATGGCTTTTGATGAGTGTGTGGAAAATCCTGCTACACATAAATATGCCAAGGATTCTTGTGAAAGGACTTTTAGATGGTTGGTGCGATGTAAAAGTGAAATGGAGAGACTTAATTCCTTGCCCGATACTTTGAATAATAAGCAAATGTTGTTTGGCATCAATCAAGGAAGCACCTATTCTGATCTCAGAATTGAACATATGAAGAAAATTTCTGAGTTGGATTTAGATGGCTATGCAATAGGAGGGCTTGCAGTAGGGGAGACGGCAGAGGAAATGTACAAAGTGATTGAAGTGGTCGAGCCTTATATGCCATCTGATAAGATAAGGTATTTGATGGGAGTTGGGACTCCGGCGAATATTCTTGAAGCAGTAAAAAGAGGCGTTGACTTGTTCGACTGCGTAATGCCTACTAGAAACGCAAGGCATGGTCATGCATTTACCATGGAGGGTTGTAGAAATCTTAAAAACGCAAAATATATTTTAGATAGCCTACCAATTGACGAAGAATGCGATTGTCCGACATGCAAAAAATACAGTAGAGCGTATATTCATCATTTGCTCAAAGCAGGGGAGATGCTTGGAATGCGATTGATGGTTATGCACAATCTGTTCTTCTATAATAGTTTAATGGAAAAAATTAGAGAAGCACTTGATGCTGATTCTTATGATGTGTTTTACAACGAAAATATAGAAAAACTAGGTAAAAGAATTTAATTTTAAATTAGTTAATAAAAAAATGCTTGCAAAAAATTGAAAAATTTGTTATTATAGTTAAGATGTTTGGAGGTGAAATAAATGAATTCACTATTTTTGTTATCAACAGGTGCAACAGGAGATGCTCCAGCTGATGCAAGTTTGTTGTCACTACTTCCTGTTCTTTTGATATACGGAGTTATGGGTTTGGCTATCTATTTTTTCTTATTCAGACCACAAAGCAAAAAGAAAAAGAAAGAAGCTGCAATGCGTAACAGTGCACAAGTAGGAGATCAAATCACTACTATTGGCGGTATTGTTGGAAGAATTGTATCAATCAGAGAAGAGAGTGACTCAATAGTTATCGAGACAGGATCTGACAGAAGTAAAATGATGGTAAAACGTTGGTCGATTGGAACAGTTGACACCATTAGAGATGCTGAATAATAAAATAGCATAATATTATCCCTTTTTGAATATGTATAGTTAAGACTATATATATCAAAAGGGGATTTTGTTATGTTGAAAACAAAGAATTTGATTTTATGTGTTGTGATGCAACTAGTGCTTTTTAGTTTGTTTTTTTTATTGATTGTTTTTACAGCTCTTAGGTTCGGTGGAGTTAACTCATCAAACTATATTCTTGCGATGGAAATTTCTTCTTATCTTTCTGTGATGATAGCTGGTTTTTTTGGAGCTAGAATTGCTTGGGAAAAAGGAGGGGTGTATTCACTTGTTATGGCAGGAGTTTGGGTTGTAATTAGACTAGGTATCAGTTTGGTAATGGGGAATGAGTTTGACTTTCAAAGCTACATAATTAAATCTCTAATCATTTTAGCGGTCGGGTTTCTATCCGGAGTTTTAGGTGTTGCGAAAGGGAATAGAAATTATAAATTTTGATTAATTCAGTTATACAGGGTTTGAATTTGGATGCAAATTTGACCCTGTTATTTTATTGTCAAATTCAATAAATGTATAAATATACATAATAAAAACATAAAATAATTACGAGATTATACGTTAGTTTACATAATATTTTTTACATAAAATTGTTTAGTTTGCAAAAAAATGAAAAAATATTCAAAAAACACTTGCAAAATTCTTCAAAAAGTATTATATTATAATAAGTAGAAAGGGTGAGTGGTATTGAAAGAATTAAAACTGGGGTTTATCGGACCCGGAAAAATGGCTTATTCGATTGTAAATGGCATAATCTCTAGTGATTTCATACATCCTCAAAATGTATATATATATGGTTTGGAATCAGATAATGTAGCACATTTTGTGGATTTGGGATGTAAAACATACATTGATTCAAGCGTTTTATTTTCTGAATGTGACATTATTTTCTTTTGCGTTAAGCCACAAAACCTTTTAGATTTATCAAAAGTTATTGAAAGCAAGGTTTCAAATAATATTTTATACGTATCCATCATGGCTGGAGTTACAACAAGCAAAATCAGAGATTTATTTTCTGATGATTTAAAAATT
Organism: uncultured Eubacteriales bacterium; assembly: GCA_964368155.1. GTDB lineage: Bacteria > Bacillota > Clostridia > Oscillospirales > Acutalibacteraceae > SIG603. The sequence continues at coordinate 10,431 of CAYJBU010000085.1, forward strand.
ATTCGCACAATGCCGAATATGTCATTAATGCTTGGTGAAGGTGCTACTGCAATTTCATATACAGAAAATGTAAGTGAAAATGATCTGAAACTTGTTAAAGACATTTTTTCTTTAATTGGTAAAGTTGCAGTTATTCCAGAAGAGCAAATGAACTCAATTATTTGTGTGAATGGTTCAACACCTGCTTTAATTTTTTTGTTATCTAAATTAGTACGTGAGTATGCTGTATCAAATGGGATTGACGACGATGTCGCAAAGTTGTTGTTTTCTCAAACTTTGATAGGTAGTGCTAAGATGATTTTGGAAACAGAAATGAGTGATGATGAACTAATCTCTGCTATTGCAGCTAAGGGCGGGACAACTCAAGCTGCTTTAGATAGTTTAGATAGCAATAACTTTTCAGAAATTTTCAAAGAGGGTCTTAATGCGTGTTTAAGACGGGCAGATGAATTGGCTAAGTTATAGTGGTATAAATTTTTTATTTTTTTCATAGTATTGTTTGAGGTATATGTTTGTAGATTATTTTCAAACAGCATGTTTTATTTTTTAAGGGATTTTTTTAAATAATAAAACAACTATCCTCACGAAAGGATTGCATAATACTATGAAAAAGGCTATTAGATTTTCTATACTAAAAGTTGACTTTTGCGTTACACAGCTAAATCTTCTGTGTTTATTGATAATTTATTTTATCGGTTTATTATTATCTTGTTTTATTAAATTAGATTTACAGGACAAGCTTTTTTCCCCTGTAGTTGTATTAAATTTTTCAAGTGATTACTTTAGATTGCTGTTTCATAACATTTTGTATTTCTATATTTTTCCTACAATGATTTTGTTTTGTTCAACTTCATTTTTTGGATTTATGCTGATACCTATATTAATTCTTGTTAAAGCGTTTTTTAGTGGTGTCACAGTATACAATTTGTTTTTGTCATTAAATTATGCAATTGCTTTTGGTTATATTGGGGTTATATTAACCTTGGAGAGTTTCATTCTTTTGTTTTATTCTACTCAAGCAATAAGATGTTCTCTTGAACTTAGAAAGTTTAAGGCTAATGATAGTTTTGATTTAAGTCTAAGGCAATCATATATTGTATATTTTTTCTCAACTGTTATGGCAGTTACAACTTCTTTTTTTCAGTATTTTTTTTAGGATGGTAGGACGTATGAAGGATTATTTTGTGGAATTTTCGAGCTATTTA
>CAYJBU010000086.1:0-10723 GCA_964368155.1 uncultured Eubacteriales bacterium
TTTACAACAAACGCTTTGCGTTTGTTCTGAATAACTTGTTATTCAGTAGGCTTTATTTATTATATCGTTTTTTTCGTCTGTTTTTTCCATAATTGTAGACACCAGACTTACTAACCCTACGAATCGATAACAATGCAAGTATCACTACTATTGTAATCATGATAATTAACATAAATTGATAATCTTGTTCAGGAAGCACTTCTACTTCAGGTGGAATAAACTCTATAACATCCACGGTTGCGATGAGTGGAATTTTATTTAGTACTGTACCGTTTAAGGAAAGCTTTAGTTCACCGAGAACTTGCCCCTTTTCTATCGGCGCAACAATGTTAGATTTCAAGTCCGCTGAAACTTTTATATCGCTGATTTCAACCTCATCGGGAATAGAGACAAATCCATCGTACTGAGCTGCAACGTCAATTATTTCGTCCTGCGAATTAGCAACAGAAAGAGAAGTGTAAACAGACCCTTTTTCTACTATCACAGCCTTATTGAAGTCTTCATACACCCAATTTAATAAATTAACTGCGTCCTGAAAAGCTCCGTTATATGAATAATCACCAGGTGCCCCCAAAATTATTATGATATAGGAAAATTCTCCATTATCAGCGCTAGCAGCAAGACAAAATCCTGATTCTCTTAAATATCCTGTTTTTGTTCCTGTTGCGTGTTCATGAAAATATCTTCCTTCATACGTATTTTGAGATAATAATGAGTTTGAATTATAGATTGTTCTAGGTTCTGCAGTTAAGTTTGTTGGAGGCAATTTATAATATTCACTTGCAACAATATCGTTAAAATATGGAAGTAAAGTTGCATATTTGGTTATAATCATAGTCTCATATGCAGTCGAATAGTTTTCCTCGTGGTGAAGTCCACTAGAGTTCGTAAAATTTGTTGAAGTACAGCCGAGCTGCTGTGCTTTCTCATTCATTTTTGCAATAAACGGTGAGTCACCCATGTCGTACGAGCGTATGTCTACACCATCTGAAGCATATCCAGCAAACTCGCTTACATATCCCTGTGATTCGTCGTAATACATTGCAAGTTGCATTGCCGCATCAGCACCCGATGGTAACATAAGCAAGTATAAATACTCGAGAACTGTGTAAGTCTCGCCAATTTTCATGTCACCCATAGATGCATTCGAACCGATTAAGACCTCGTACGCAAGCGCAGAAAACTCAATTTCAGTATTTTCAACATCAGGTATATTTTCTACCGCAACGATAAAAGTCATTATTTTTGTAAGAGAAGCAATTGCCCTCTCTTCGTCTGCATTTTGACTGAAGATTGTTTTGCCACTGTTTTGTTCCACCATAATAATAGAATGGGAAAGCAAATTATCACGTGGATATGTATAACCTAAATCCTCTTTAATAGGAGAAAATGTTAGGCTGATAAAATTGACTATTAAAAATAAAATTGCACCTATTTTCAAAACAAACTCCTTATAGTCTCGGGACTTGCCCCCCGTCAGTATTAATGGGCTAATCCCTACTTACCTCGTAAAAATCCTAGCCACGAAATTTATTTTTTAGTTATTTGTGGCTAGTACTAAATTGCATTAAAAAAAGAACTGAGGGGTTGTCTCATTTACAAATTTTCTCGTCAAATTGCGTAAACTAAATTAGATATTTTAGCCTTACGGGTGTCCGAAAAAAATAGGTTAATAACACACGGACACCCGCAAGGGTGTCCCTACATTGTGCAAAATTACTTTAGTGCAACAGTCCCCTATTTTTTGTTATAAACACAAATTTCTTACTAATTAACCGTTATTCTAGTTAAACGAGTCAGTAACACAATCTAACACACTTTCATAATCCGCTTCGCTGACTAGTAAGCTAATCTCAACTTCTGAAGTTGAAATCAATCTAATATCAGCGTCACAAGACTTGATCGCTGTAAATAATTTTGCAGCAACTCCATGAGTGTTTTTCATTTCAGCATCATAAACTGAAATTTTGCAATTTACAGAACTGACAATTGATTTTATTGAAAACTCTTTTTTCATTTCCCCAAGAAATTTTAAAGTTTTAATCAAATCTTCATCAGAAATAGTAAAAGAAAGCTCTGTGACAGCAGCATGAGTGGGTGACATTGATATCATATCAACGTTTATTTCCTCTTTTGACAATCTGCTGAACACTTCTGCAAGAAATTCAACTTTTGCAGGCGATGACTGCAATGTCACTAAAGTTATGTTTTGAAGAGTAGAAATTACAACCGACATAATTACCTCCATTTTTACATTGATTTATTTTAATAAATCGCTCATGTCGTATAGACCTGTGGATTTATTCGCCATAAAAACAGCCGCATTAATTGCACCTGTTGCAAACAATTCCTTTGATTGAGCACTGTGCGAAATGCTTAACACCTCGTGCCTACCAGCAAAAATCACTTCATGCTCGCCTACTATTGTTCCGCCTCTAACAGCATGCAAACCAATTTCCGATTTATCGCGAGCTTTTCGCACAGAGTGCCTGTCATACATATAATTGTCAAGGTCATCACGTTCACTTGCAATTGCATCTGCAATCATTAATGCTGTTCCGCTTGGAGCATCTAATTTCAGATTGTGATGTTTCTCGATTATCTCAATATCATATCCACTGCCAAAAACTAAAGCAGCTTTTTTAGATAGCTCAATCAACAGATTAATTCCTAACGACATGTTTCTTGAGTAAAAAATAGGTGTGTGCTCGCTTGCAAGCTCAATTTGCTTGACTTGTTCGCTTGTATAGCCAGTTGTACACAGCACAGTTGGAATTTTGCCTTTTGCAAAATTGATTATATCATTTAGCAAAGTCGGGTGAGAGAAGTCGATAATCACATCGGCTTCTTCCCTAACATCTGAAATGCTTGAATATACTACAAAATCATCGCTTGTTTTTGGAGCAATGTCAACTCCAGCAACAATTTTGCATTGTTCGCTTTTGGATACAATATCCGCAATTACATTCCCCATATGACCGAAACAGCCACAGAGTATTATTTTTATCATAGTGAAATCCGTCCTTATTAAATATTAAATAAGAGAATATTCTTTTAAAATACCACTTAATTTTGCAATATTTTCATCTGTCATTGTTGTCAATGGTAAACGACAATAATTACTGCAATAACCCATTTGAGATAGAGCTTCTTTTACAGGTATAGGATTTACATCCATGAAAAAAGCTTCCATCAATTTATAGTATTTCATTGTAATATCACGTGCAGTTGCATAATCGTTATTAAGCATAGCATTTGCCATATCGCTCATGATATTTGGTAAAGCATTTGCAAAAACAGAAATAATTCCAAGTCCGCCAAGTGCCATAATAGGTAAAGTTTGGCTGTCTTCTCCAGAATAAAACGCGAGATTATCTCCACAAAGAGACATTGTTTTTGCAACTGATGAAACGTCGTGGTTCGCCTCTTTTGTAGCCACAATCTGAGGATGTTCGCTTAGTATGTGATAGGTTTCAGGCAAAATATTCACACTTGTTCTTGATGGAACATTATATAAAATTGCAGGCAACTTTGTGCTGTCAACAATTTTTGTGAAACTTTCAACCAGACCTTTTTGTGATGTTTTATTGTAATAAGGAGTAATCAAAAGCAGTCCATCAGCACCGGTTTTTTCTGCTTCTTTTGATAATTCGATTGAAAATGCTGTGTCGTTACTGCCTGTTCCTGCAATAACAGGAATTCTTCCATTTACTTTTTTCACTGTGAAATCAATCACTTCAATATGTTCTTTTTGAGAAAGTGTAGAGGTTTCTCCAGTTGTACCGCATGAGATAATCGCTTGTATCCCATTTTCTATTTGATACTCAATCAATTTTTCAAGTTGAGGATAATTTACTTCTCCTGTAGGATTAAACGGAGTTACAATTGCAACTCCTGCGCCTTTAAATAAGATTTTTTTCATTGATATAACGCCCTTTCGTTTAGTTATCAATATTCGAGTTGTTGCATACTTTTCAATGTAAATTTGTATACATAGCTTAAAAAAATATTATGCTTTGTTTTTTATACTTGCATATTTATATTTTATGCAGAAAATCAATCAAAGTAACCTTTTTTTGCAAACAATTCTGCCATAAGAACAGCGCCACCTGCAGCTCCTCTTAATGTGTTGTGTGAAAGGCAAACAAATTTAAAGTCAAAAATGCTGTCCTCACGAAGTCTGCCAAGCGAAACAGCCATTCCGTTTTCAGTGTTTCTGTCTAGTTTTGCTTGAGGTCTGTTTTCCTCTTCTAAATAATAAAGGAATTGTTTTGGTGCACTCGGCAAATCTAATTCTTGTGCAGGCCCTTTAAACTCTTTCCAGCGCTTAATAATTTCTTCTTTTGAAACTTTTTTATCTAAAGAAATGAACACTGCTGCAGTGTGACCATCAGAAACCGGAACTCTAAAGCATTGGCTTGTGATAATTGGACCATCTGCTTTTACAATTTTATCTCCTTCAATTTTACCCCAAATTTTTAAAGGCTCATTTTCGGATTTATCTTCTTCTCCGCCAATAAACGGAATAATATTATCTATAATTTCAGGCATTTGCTCAAATGTTTTACCTGCGCCTGAAATTGCTTGATATGTACAAGCTAAAGCTTTTGTAACGCCCAAATCCATAAGAGGGTGAATTGCAGGCACATAACTTTGAAGTGAACAATTTGATTTTACACAGATGAAGCCTTTTTTTGTTCCCAGTCTTTTTCTTTGAGCGTGAACAATCTCAGTGTGATCAGCATTTATCTCTGGTACAATCATTGGAACATCGTCAGTTCCTCTGTGCGCACTGTTGTTTGAAACCACAGGGCATTCAGCTTTTGCATAAGCATATTCCAAAGCTTTAATTTCATCTTTTTTCATGTCAACAGCACAGAAAACAAAATCAACTTTTTGTGTGATTGTGTCTATGTCTGCAGTTGCGTCATAGATTATCATATCCTTCATATTTTCAGGAACTGGGCTTTCCATAAGCCAACGAGATTCCATTACTTCACTATATTTTTTTCCTGCTGAACGAGGACTAGCAGCTAGTGCAGTTACGTTAAACCACGGGTGATTTTCCAGTAATAGCGCAAAACGCTGCCCGACCATTCCTGTGCAACCAATTATTCCAACATTATATTTTTTTGACATGTAGATACTCCGATCCGCCTTTTAGGCTCATAAATTTAGATATACAAAAGACCGGTTTTAAAAAAACCGGTCATCATCAGAAAACAGAACTAGCTTAGAATAAAGCTGATAGTACTCCATCACCAATGATGACAGTCGCAAAGCTGTTCGCCACAACGACCAGGTAAGCATATTCCGCTATGCTCCCTTCGGCGACCGTTCCTTTTTCGAGGGATAATAAACTCACGGAAGTCTGCTCCTCGATACTGATAAAAATCGCACCTCTATCTATACTATACAATATACACCAAATTTAGAATATTGTCAATAGCTAGTGGAGAAGCTTTATTTCAAATAATATTATTTTTTACATTTCAAAACTTGTTTTTAATAAATATATGTGGTATAATTTTAGTAGTATAAATTCGAATAAATTTGTAAATTTTATAACTATTACTAATTAATATTGTTGTTAAATTAAGATATTTTTTTATTTTTCCTTGATTAAACACGGTAATTTAACTTCGTTTTACCTTCATACTTCTCAAGTCTCATAATACAAGATGTAGTATTTTGTGTTATTTTACTATTGACATCTTGATATGGTTATTGTATAATAGAAGCCTACTTATTGAATACATATTGTGAGAGAGAGAATTGAATGATACAACATATAGTGAAAAGAAACGGTGAGAAGGTACCGTTTGATGCAAAAAAAATAAAGAATGCCATTTTTAAAGCTAATATCAGAATTGCTAAAGAGAGAATGAGCGATGAAGATTTGGACGCTTTAACCAATAAAGTTATTGAAGCACTTGAGAGTTGTCCTGAACAACCTACCGTTGAGCAAACACAAGATATAGTGGAAGAAAAATTAATCGAGGCTGATTTTGCTAAAACTGCTAAGGCTTATATTCTATATCGTGCTGAACATCAAAAATTGCGAAACATGGATGACAATCTAGTTAAAATTTATCAAGATTTAAGCTTTAAACCAGCTGAAGATACAGACCTTAAAAGAGAAAATGCAAATATTGACGCTGACTCTGCAATGGGAATAATGCTCAAATATGGTTCTGAGGGAGCTAAAACGTTTTACGACAATTATGTTATTCCAAGAGAACTTACAGACGCTCATGCAGACGGCGACATTCACATTCACGATAAAGATTTCTACGCACTGACTGAAACCTGTTGCCAAATTGACTTAATAAAATTATTTGATGGCGGATTTTCAACCGGACATGGATATTTAAGAGAGCCTAACGACATTCGCAGTTATGCTGCTTTGGCTTGTATTGCTATTCAAGCCAACCAAAACGAAATGCACGGTGGACAAAGTGTACCTAACTTTGATTTTTCAATGGCGAGAGGTATTGATAAAACATATGCTAAAGAATTTTCCAAAGCATTGACTCAATATTTGCAAATCACAAAATCCATTGATTTTGATCACGCTTTAGATTTAGTTAAAAGGACAAAAGAAGTTATTATTCTTCTTGACACAATGGGTGATAGCGATAAATTTATAGAAGAATTTGCCGAAGCATTGCCAAAAATTAGTAATAACGAAGTAACTTATGAAGAAGCACTTATTGCTGGACAATTTGCTAAGAAAACTGCATATAGAGAGACCGATAAAGCGGCTTATCAAGCGATGGAAGCACTTGTTCACAACTTAAATACAATGAATTCAAGGGCTGGTGCGCAAGTTCCTTTCAGCTCATTAAACTATGGAACAGACATCTCAGAGCAAGGCAGAATGGTTATAAAGAATTTGCTTTTGTGTACTGAGGCAGGTTTAGGAGACGGCGAAACACCGATTTTCCCAATTCAAATCTTTAAAGTAAAAGAGGGTATTAGCTACAACCCTGCAGATCCTAACTATGATTTATTTAAACTTGCAATGAGAGTTTCCGCAAAGAGACTTTTCCCTAACTTTAGTTTCTTAGATGCTCCTTTTAATCTTCAATATTATAAAGAGGGCGATTATAACTCAGAAGTTGCATACATGGGTTGTAGGACAAGAGTTATGGGTAATTCTTTTGACAAGTCACGAGAAAATACATGTGGTAGAGGAAATTTGAGTTTTTCTTCAATCAACTTACCTAGAATTGGAATTGAAGCAGGAAAAGATATTAAAAAATTCTATGAAATTTTAGATAAAAGATTTGATTTAGTCGAGGAACAGCTACTACACAGATTTAAAATTCAATGCAGTAAAAAAGCCTATAACTACCCGTTCTTGATGGGACAAGGGGTTTGGATAGACTCAGAATTTCTTGATAAAAATGATTCTATTGAAGAAGTTATAAAACACGGAACATTATCAGTTGGTTTTATCGGACTAGCAGAAACCTTAGTTGCTTTAACTGGAAAACACCACGGCGAGAGTGAAGAAAGCTATGCATTAGGTTTAGAGATAGTAACTTATATGAGAAAAAAACTTGATGAGATGGCAGAAAAAACTAAGTTGAATTGGAGTTTGCTTGCTACTCCAGGCGAGGGTCTATCAGGAAGATTTATTAGAATCGACAAAAAGAAATATGGTATAATTGAAGGAGTTACAGAAAGAGATTACTATACAAACTCATTCCATGTACCTGTCTATTATGCTATTAACGCTTACAAAAAAATTCAAAAAGAAGCACCTTTCCATGCACTGACAAACGCTGGACATATCAGCTATGTTGAATTGGATGGAGACACATGCAAAAACATTGATGCATTTGAGAGTATCATCAGATGCATGAAAGAATCAGGAATTGGTTATGGTTCAGTTAACCACCCTGTAGACCGTGATCCAATTTGCGGCTACAACGGAATTATCGACGAGGTTTGCCCAAGATGTGGCAGACGTGACGGCGAGGGAGTAAGCATCGAAAAACTAAATGAGCTCAGAAAAAAATATCACGATGTACCGAACTACACATCACTAAAATTCTAAAGGAGAGATTATTATGTCAGCTAGAAAAATTACAGACAATACACAAATGGTTGGAGAAGGCAAAAAATTCGAAAGAATTAGAAGAATTACAGGATATTTAGTTGGAACAACAGATCGTTGGAACGACGCTAAAAGATGCGAAGAAAAAGAGAGAGTTAAACACGGAATGAGTAAGTAACCATTAAAAATCAAATATGAGTTGTGGCAAATTTATGATAATTTGTTGCAACTCATATTTTTTTGCATAAATTGCGAGATGAAAATAAGTGGATATGAAGAAATTGAGTGATTTTTAGTCGAAAAAACTCTTTCAAATTTAATATAATTATGTTATAATTAAAGCCTACTGAATAACAAGTTATTCAGAACAAACGCAAAGCGTTTGTTGTAAAATTCGCTTCCAGAGCAAATTTAACGACTTATCTTGATGCTATTAGCTGTATTTTCGCTATATGCGAAAATCGAAGTACAATCATTAAATAACTATATATCATAAGAATTTTTCCGAAACGGAGATATAAAATGCCTTTATCATTAAATATGGGTTCATGGAACAGTGTTTTTGCAGTTCCCTATGAATTGATTGAAAAACATATAAAATTATGCTCACAAAATGAACTTAAGTTTATCTTATGGATTTTTGCAAATCCTAATAAATCAATTGAAAAAGAAGAGTTGTGCCGTGAAACGGGAATAAAAGAAAGTTTTTTTGACGATTGCTTAGAATATTGGATTCAACAAAACTTAATTATAAATGAGAATTCAAAACTATCTGCTTCAAACACAACCCCTGAGACGATTTCACCGAAGCAAGAAGAGCAACCGAAACCAGAAAAATCAAAACGAAAAATGCTTAGACCAGATAGCATACACATAGCACAAAGGGTAAAAGAATCTGTTTCGTTGCAAAACTTGTTTTCAGAAGCGCAGTCTATACTTGGAAAAACTCTTTCTCCTTCCCTTTCCTCAATTATTTTAATTGCCTATGACGATTATTTGTTACCTATTGAAGTGATATTAATGTTGCTCTCCTATTGTGTGATGAATGAAAAAACTACTACACATTATATAGAGTTAAAATTGAAACAATGGTATGAAGACGGAGTGACTACCCTGGACTTGGCAGAAGAAAAAATTAGACAGTCAAATGAAAAAAGTGCTGCCTGGAAGGAATTTGTGTCCATCATTGGAATTCCATTTAGAAACCCTATCAAAACTGAAAGTGAATTGTCGTTTCAAGTCCTTTGTGAGCAAAAATTCTCTAAAGAAATGATTTTACTTTGTTATGAGAAGTGCGTAGAGGGAACGGGGAAATATAATGCCAAATACATGAAAAAGATTTTTGATTCATGGATAGAGAAAAATATTAAAAGCGTGTCAGAGGTAGTTTCGTTTGAAAAACAAGCAGAAATGACTAAAAAAAGGCAAACTAGTTTTGATTTAGACGACTTCCACATGTTAAATGCTGTTAGAATTGGAGACGATGACGATGATTTATAAACATTCAATTTATGATAAAGCAGCTGCAATTTTAAACCAAAATAAAACAAAGGCAGAGTTTGAAGCTTCTCTAGTAAAAAAGGACTTTTTTCTAAAATGCCCAGAAGCTGAGAACATTGAAAAACAACTACAAAGCACATCTGCTAAAATAGCCAAAACTGTACTCTCTGGAAGAAATGTGCGTGAAGCGCTAACACATTTAAAAGATATTAATTTGGATTTACAAAAGGATTTTGAAGAGTATCTTGTAGGAGCAGGTTTAGAGAGAAATTCACTTGAACCTAAATATAATTGTGTTAATTGCGAGGACAGCGGCTACAAGAATGGATATATGTGCAATTGCATGAAGGAATTGTTAAAAAAACTATCCTTTGATGAGCTGAATCAAAGCACACCATTACAGATTTCCGGATTTGAGAATTTTACCGAAAGATATTTTCAAAACTTTGAACCAAAAGACGCAAAAATGATGAAGAGAAACTTTGAGTTTTGCAAACACTACGCAGAAATTTTTTCTAATTTTTCTGAAAATTTGCTATTTTATGGAGCAACAGGGCTTGGTAAAACTCATTTGAGTTTAGCGATTGCAAAAGAAGTTTTGGAAAAGGGTTATACAGTGATATATGGCAGTGTCCAACATTATGCAATCTCAATAGAAAAGGAGCGTTTTGCAGAAGAAGACACAATTTCTCCTTTATATGACTGCGATTTACTAATACTTGACGATTTGGGGGTTGAATTTTCAACTGCCTATACTCAATCTGTCATTTATGACATTATAAATACACGAATAATGACCGATAAACCCACTATAATAAGCACTAATCTCGATCCGCAGGAGTTACACAAAAGATATGGGGAGAGGCTCATGTCACGTTTTTTTGGCTCGTATAAAACTTTAATGTTTTCAGGAAAAGACGTAAGGAAACTTAAAAATTTTGATTAACAAAAAAGACCTTTCATTAGTTCAGTTAAGAACTTTTGAAAGGTCTTTTCATATCATATAGGTTGAATTAGTCATCATTATCACCGAAGAGTCTCTTTGGTGGAATCATAATTTGATTAACGGAATTTGAAAAAAATGAATTATAGTAAGTGTCAAACCTGTACTCAGACAGTGCTTTATTGACATGGTCGAATAATTCTTTGTTTTCAGCT
>CAYJBU010000086.1:10733-11569 GCA_964368155.1 uncultured Eubacteriales bacterium
TAAAGGTGAATATCTAGTTCCCGCTCCTTCTAAAAACTCAGTAACTAATTCATCTAAGGTTTTTACATATGCATAGCTTCTTCCGACTTCGTCCGTTGCGGCATCAATACAATCAGCAATTGTGACAATATCGATAATTGGTTTAATCTTAGAAGTTCTATTGTCGAAATCTCGAGGATATCCAAATTTTCCATCGTAAGACTTGTGGTGACCTAAAGCGACGTGAATTAAATAAGCAAAAGATTCACTGTTATCGATAAATCCTAAATCATTAGCATCGTCAATAATTTCAAGGCGTTGTATGAAAACACCATCTTTGGTTGAAAAAGGAATGAAATTAACAATACCCGAAGTATGTTCTTTTATCATTTTAAATTCAGTATCATTTAAATTTCTTACATAAAAAGATACTAAATCTGAATATAAAATTTTACCCATATCATGTGCTAGAGCAGAATACCATACAAATTTTATTATTTCAGAAGCCTTTTCCTTTACTTGGTTAACATCTGTAATTCCTGGAAGTCCCACAAATTTAATTGGGTGATATTTTATGACATAATCGGATATGATTGTAGAAATTTTAGCAACCATAACTGAGTGAACAAAAGTTGGTTTATGTCTGTAAACGTTTAGCTCTAACAGCAATTTTAAGTAGTCTAAGTCATTGAAAACAGCGCTACTTCCAACTGCAAAATTGGCAATACTTCTAGTGATAAATTTTCCAGTCATATCTGTTGGGATTTTGCTAATGAAACGATGAACATCAGCTTGAATAATATTTTTTCTTTCAAGGTGTATAAGGTTATCTTTATTGTCACCTTTATTTAACATAT
>CAYJBU010000087.1:0-2454 GCA_964368155.1 uncultured Eubacteriales bacterium
TATCTTCGGTTGCGGCTTACATAGCAGGAGGTATCGGATTTATTGGAATGATAGCTCCACATATTGCAAAAAGGGTTGTCGGTTCTAACTTCAAACTATTTCTTCCACTATCTGTTTTTATTGGCATGAACTTAGTTATGTTTGCAGATGTGGTCGCAAGAATATTCTCAAGTTTCGATACAAATATTCCGATTGGCACATTGATTTCGCTTCTCGGAGCACCGTATTTGTTATATTTACTGTTCGCAGAGGACAGATAATATATAAACCAAAAAATTTTAAAGGAGATTTTTCAAATGAAAAAATTCATTTCACTCGTAATTGTATCTTTGCTAGCTATTAGCATGCTTGTAGGATGCACACAAACCCCTGAAAGTGGTGGAGCAAGCTCTACTACAAATTCAACATCAGACACAGGAAACACAATGACTTTCTATAATGGTGAAAAGGAATTACCGACAGATTTCGATAATTTCGTAGTTATTGACTACACTTTAATTGACCAATTTGTTTCGCTGGAGATAGTCCCAACATATGCGAATACAGGCAGTCCAGCTGAAACAAGGTATTACACAGACTGGACAAGAATATTCCACTCAATAGACTTAAACGATATCACAAGGGTAGATACAAGAAGCGAAACATATTTTGAAGAAGTGCTTGCACTTAAACCCGATTTCATAGTAATTCCTGAAAGCTATGAAAGAGATTTAGGTAAATACGAGGCTATTGCACCTACATATGTTTTCCCTGAAATCACAGAAGCACCTGAGGGTTCAGCTCTTTGGAAAGAGGAACTAAAATATGTTGCTCAGTTTGTAGGAAAAACTGAAATGGGAGAGGAGCTTATCGCTACATATGACCAACTTGTTGTCGACAGCCGTGATTTAGTTGCCGATGAAATCGAGGGCAAAACTGCTTTGGTTTTACAGTTAAATGATAAAGGTTTTAAAATCAGAATGCCTGAAACACAAGCTAGTGTATATGCTGACTTAGGTTTTGGTGTCCCTGAAGGACTTGACAGCAGCTTCGAGTCTACCAGTGTTTCAAACGAAGACGGTTCATTCCCTGTTGAGCAAATTGTGGAGTTTAATCCTGACTATATCTTTGTTCAACTTCAATCAGCAGATAGCTATAATGCGCTTGTAGGAACTCCGATTTGGGAGGGAATTCAAGCAGTTAAAGACGGTAGAGTGTATGAAACTACACAATCAGGCTGGAATCACCTAAACGGTTATCTAGCTAATACTCATAGACTTAATGAGCTTGTTTACTTCATCACAGAGGATAAACAAACAATGCCAGAGTACGCAATACTAGACTAAGCATTGATTTTTCCAATTTGATAAACATAAAATAATTCATAAGAAGAGTCCGTCCCAATTAGGTGAATTTCTACCTAATTGGGACGGACTTTTTGATATGTATAAAAGTGCAAGGCAAACATACAAAAGTTTTTCAGCTCGGAAAATCCGTACACTTAGTAAATGTGTTTAATTCCTTTTTCGTGTGAAATATATGCACCTTCCATCAATTTTGTCAAATTAATTGCATCTTTTGTTGTAAAAGGAGCATCTGTATCATTTTTAACTGCGTCTATCCATAAATGAATAGGTCTAGGCATGTTTTCAGGGAGGTTATCAATAGTCACCCATTTGTTTTCTGTTTTTTCACAGCAATAGCTAACAGTTTCGCCAACTATCATTGCTCCGCCTTTTGTCCCGCTAAGCTCTATCATATAAGGGTAGTTAGAGGATACAAATCCTGTCTCTGATACACCTATTGCTCCGTTAGCGAATTCTATAGTACAAACTGCATTGTCCTCTACAGGTTTACCCGTAACAGAAGTAAATATAGAATTTATGCTTATTGGCTCGCCCATAAACCAGTCTAATAAGTACATTGGGTGTGCTCCTAAATCCATCATAGCACCTCCACCACATTGTTCTTTATCGTAAAAATGAGGAGGAAGCCAGCCGGCAATTGAGCCGTTGTGCACATTTCTTACTCTCATATAAGTGATTTCTCCAAGAACACCGCTGTCTTGAAGCTCTTTTAAACAGATAACTTTTGATAAAGTACGGTGGAAAAGGGCAATAGTAAATTTACCACCAAATTTATCTACATCGCAAGCCATTTCTTCTGCCTCTTTTGTTGTAAAAGCAAAAACCTTTTCTGTGAAAATGTGCTTACCTGATTTTGCGGCAGCTTTTATTACTTCGGGATGTTCGTTAGTAGCAGTTGAAATAACTACTCCCTCAATTTCTTCGTTGCATAAAATTTCATTATAGTCTGATATAAAAGGTATGTCGTATTTCTGCGCAAATACTTTTCCTCTTGTTGGGTCGGGGTCGTATGCGCAAACAAGTTCAGATTTCTCGTTTTCTACTACTGCTTTTGCATATTCATCTGTGTGCACATGCCAAGTGCCAATAATCGCAATTTTCATTATAA
>CAYJBU010000087.1:2554-5894 GCA_964368155.1 uncultured Eubacteriales bacterium
GAGAATTATATCACTAATGCAAACAAAATGCAACAGTAATTAACACTTTTAGAAAAATGATTTTAGCAATATAAATTTCAGTTAATTTTGAGTGTTTTTAATATCGGAATAAAACTTAATATAATATGATGGATTGCTTATTACTACAGAAAATAACTTTAGTTTTTAAGCAGAAGTGAAACGCTGGTTGCTAGTTTTTTTACACAATACAAGGTAAATTATTTGTATCAGATATATCATTGTGATGGTTAAAAATAATTCTAATCCGGAACTAACTATTCCTACAGCAATTAAAAGATACAAAGCGAAAAAACTTATCAAGGCTAGTAGAACGAAAAAAATAATTGCCCAATTTTTCTTAATTGATAACATTCTATAAATTACAATAAAAGTTAATACCAATAATAATACAGCAAACAAAGCTGCAAAAACAATGTGTAATTGTGCTCTAAACGGCATAAGCTCAGGCAGATAAGGAGTTGTTATGGTAAACACCAGCAATCCTAAAATGATGTATTTTAGGATTTTCATTTTCTTCCCAAATTCAAGTTTTACTAATATAGTTTTAAATGTGAAATATAGATATAAACCGACTAATGCGCCCCATATCAAAAAAGACAAGCGTTTGTCGACATAGGTTGCTATCACAGAGAAATTAAGTGTCCAAATGTCAGTTCTACCGACGAAAATTAAAGTGTAAAGCGGAATTAAAAAAAAGGCGATGAAATTTTTGAATATTAAACTTTTATATATCATGATTAAGTCACCTCGCTAAATTGAATTAATATATAATAATATTATATCTGCTAAAGTGCTTTAAATCAACAAAACAAGAAAAACTTTATGGTAATTTAATATTTAGTATAGAAAATTCGTTAATGTGACAACCCCGTACTTTTGCTTATTTTTCCCTGTAATCATTCGGACTTACGCCTTCTTGACGCTTAAAGGCTCGTTGAAAGGTACGAGTGCTTGAATATCCCACCATAACAGATATTTTTTCAATTGAGACACTTTGGTTTTTTAGGAGCGTTTTAGCCTTACTTAATCTATAATTTTCTAAATAAGAAGTAAAGGTTACTCCAAGGCTTTCCTTAAAGGACCAATATAAACTTCTTTCAGGAATTTTAAACTTCTCTGATAAATCGCTCAGTGTAAGTGCTGCGTCTGAATAGTTTTTTTCAATGTAATCGACAATTGATTTAATTTTGAAGCTATCATCTAAGCCTGTTGTGCTCCGGTTATAATTGCATACGGATATAAATTCACTTACAATGTCATCATAAACTGCCTTGAATTCACGCGGAGGGGTAGTGTTTAACAGGAATAAGTCACTGTCTACATAATAATCTGTGTTTTTCAGAGAGCGAATTAATGTTGTGTACAATGTGTGGATAAAATATCTATAAACATCATACATTAACTTTCTTCTTATAAAATTTTCTTCATATAAATTGCTAAGCAATTTTGTGACTTTCTCACTGTCGCCTTGAAGTGCGGATTTGATAATCTTTTGTTCTATGTCAAACGGATAATAGAAATCAAAAATTTCTTGAGTAATGTCGTTTAAATAGTAACACGCTTTGTCTGCGTTTTCAGGTATCGTTAAAATAATATGAACGGCTTCTTCAAAGGAGTGATTGACTTCAATGACTGCCTTTTTAGTCTCACCTACAGCACAAACTATGTTTAAATCAGTTGTTTGATTAACTGATTCTTTTAAATATTCAAGCGCAATTTGGATGTTTTCGCAGTCATGATTGAAAATATATGCTCGTCGATTTGAGTCCATGTTATAGCCGTGACTAGTAATATTGTGAAAGTTTGCAACATCGTTAATCAGTGTAATGAGGTTACTAATTTTGTTCGTAGACTTTACGATAACTGCTGTGAAGTACTGTTTGTTAAATTCAATTGAAGCGAGATGGAGTAAGCTTTCGATTTCCATTTCAGAAGAAAAGTTTCCGTTCAAGATGTTTTGTATAGTCGTGGATTGTACTATTGGTATCTGTTTTGATATTTGTTCGCTCATTTGTGTGTTGGAACTAACAACATTGTCTATAGTGTTTTTAACTTCTTTATAGGAGAAAGGAGATTTTGTTTTTTGTGTATTTGGTTGAATTTCTAATATTGCCTCTATTGGCTTTGCGTTGTATTTTGACATGAAAATAGCTAAAATTATCGAGAACAAGACAGAGAGCATTAGTATTGCTGTTGCTAACAAGAAAAATTCATGCGTTTGTACAACAACAGAATTTTTTTGGAAAAATGCAGAATAAACAAATCCAGACTCCTCGCAGGTTATCTCAAAAGCGATATAGTCAATTCCCATATAGTTTTCATCTACATATTCATTGCTGTTTAGTGATAAAAGGTCAATTTCGCCATTTTCGAGTGCGCTTAGGTAGTTATCTCGATTTCCTGTGCTATAAAGAGTGTTGTTGTTTCTGTCTGCAACTTGAAAATAACCGTCTTCTCCAAGATTTAAACTTGAGAAAGTATCGCTGAAAATACTATCGCTTAGGCATATTATTATGCTTCCGTCGTTTACAACTGGATTAGCGTTAGCTGGAATTGTTGATGTATAAAAGTAAAAATTTCCATTGCCTGTGTTATAGGGCACTAAAGAATGATTTGGGGAATTTGCTACATAAGTTTGCATAAAGCTATCATGGCCTAGTTCTTTTGTATTTATCGTAGATATGGAATAAAAAATTTCACTATTTATAAAGATTTCTTCACTGTTAACAACAACACCGCTATTGCTAGAGTAAACAAAGATGTCGTGAATTTCGCTATTAATCAGCTTCATGTTATCCAGTTCTCTTATTAAATGCAAATTACTCAACATGTAAATACCAGCGTGGTCAAAGGAGTTCAGAGACAAAAAAGTGGACAAATTGCTGTTTAACTGCAAAATCATAGTTAACCTATTTAATTCTTCCAACACGTCGTTAACTTCGTTTGAGTGCGCTTTGACAGAGGATATGTTTTGCTCAATTAAGTTATTTTCAAGACGATGTAAAGAACTATTCAATAAATACATCGCTGTAGAAAGTAGTATTGCTACAATTGCGATATATGTAACAAAGTAATACATAAAAATTTTATACTTGCGCCTTTTCATTATCCTAGTCCCTCCTCGCCCAGTGTTATATATATTTATAAGTGGTTTATAAATTCAATATCTGCTTTTGATGCTCGAAGCATATGTGCATCATTATGAATGAATTGACATATACGCTTTTCATTAATACCTGCGATTTTCGCCTGTGGTGAAAATACAGCAGAAAGTATCAAGATAAGCCGTGAAATTTGCTCTGTGAGCAAATTTTACAAC
>CAYJBU010000087.1:5975-9252 GCA_964368155.1 uncultured Eubacteriales bacterium
TGAATAACTTGTTAGTCAGTAGGATTAATTATAACATAGTTCACAAAGTGTTTCAACATCTATTCATCTGAAAAACAAGATAATCATTTGGTAATATTAAACAAAAACACAGAAGCAGTTTTGACTTTAAAAGTTATTATATATATTATATATGTGTAAAAAATGTCGCTATGCTATAATAAATGTCACCCTCTATATGTGTATAAACATCGTTAAATCGCACCACTAAGCCATTTTTTCGCGCTATGGGCAAACTCGAATAAAATGTCATCCCCAAAACAAATATTGTCACTATGAAAACATAAGTATTTGTATTAAAATAAATTCATAATATATTTATTTTTTGTACATATTGTACTTAATATCGAAGGGGGAATTCATACATGTCAAATTCAGTGACCACAGGCTTTGACAAGAGAAAAGTCACTATCGGGCGCATGAAAAAATATACTCCATTGTATATTCTCATGGCATTTCCGTTGTTACACCTAATAATACTAAAAATTGTTCCGATGTTCGGAGTACTAATGGCATTCCAAAGATACAGTCCAACAAAGGGGATATTCGGAAGTCCTTGGGTGGGTTTGGATAACTTTGAATCGTTCTTCACCTCTAGTTATTTTTTGGATATTGTAGGAAATACAATAGCGATTAGCGTGCTGGGTTTAGTGTTTTCTTTTCCTATTTCAATTTTATTTGCACTTATGCTAAATGAAATCAGGATTGTTAAGTTTAAAAAAGCAGTTCAAATGATTACATATGCACCACACTTTATTTCAGTAGTTGTTGTGGTTGGTATCATGCAACAGCTTTTCGACCCAATGGCAGGTGTTTTGCAATTCTTTGTTGGAAAAGAGGAGGCGCAGCAGATCTTGCTCATGTCAGACCCGAACTGGTTCAGACCACTGTATGTTATCTCGGGAATTTGGCAGTCGATAGGCTGGAGTTCTATCCTATACACTTCAAGTTTAGCGAGCGTTGACCCAGGGTTATACGATGCTGCAAAAGTTGATGGAGCTACCATTCTTCAAAAAATCAGACACATAGACCTTCCTTGCATAGTTCCTGTTATTGCTATCAGCTTAATCATGGCTGTTGGAGGAATTATGAACGTTGGTTTTGATAAAGCGTATTTAATGCAAACAGGCACAAACATTGAAGTTTCCGAGATTATCAGTACTTTCGTTTATAAACGAGGTTTGTTAAATGCTGACTTTGGATACAGTACCGCAGTTGGTTTATTTAATTCGGTGGTTAATCTTGGGCTCATATTAATTGCCAATTTCACAGTTAAAAAACTCACTCAAGAGAGTATGTTCTGATTAAATTTTGAAGTAGGAGGCTCAATTTATGGCAACAGAAATTAAGAAAAAGTATTATGACACTAAGCTCGATAAATTTGTGCTTATTGTTATATACATCATTAATATACTAATATCTATATCGGTAATTCTACCACTTATGCACGTGTTGGCGTGTTCGTTCTCTTCCGCAAGCGATATTTTGGCGGCTAAAGTCACCATTTTCCCATCGTCGTTTACACTTACATCATATCAAGCCGTTTTCGGATTTCAAGACTTAATGAGAGGTTTTGCAAATTCTATATTTTACGCTTCGTTGGGTTCGGTAATATCAGTGGCAATGACAGTTGCGTTAGCTTATCCTTTGTCAAAAGGAGATTTGCCCGGCAGAATGCTTATCCAAAGAGTAATGATGATAACCATGCTTTTCAATGGTGGTATGATTCCTACATATATGGTTTCAAGAACATTTCACCTTACAAATGACCGTTGGGGATTTTTGTTCCTCACATGGGCGCTTACAGTTTATAGCGTGTTTGTTGCAAGAACTTTCTTTAAATCGAGCATTGACCAAGCGATATATGATTCAGCGGAAATTGACGGCGCAGGAGTTATACGCTCTCTAATATCAATCGTACTTCCGTTATCCAAAGCGGTTATAGCTGTTTTATTCTTATGGGCTGTGGTTGCAAGATGGAACGACTACATGACAGCACTTATCTATTTGACAGATGAGGAACTTCAACCAATGCAAATGGTCGTGCGCCAGATTATGGAAATGACTAGCACAGACCCTAGTATGATTACTGACTACAGAGAATATGAGGAAATGCGAAATCTTCAAGTTACACTTAAATATGCAACTATAGTGGTTTCAAGTATTCCACTTCTTATAGTTTATCCATTCGTTCAAAAACACTTTGTTAAAGGTGTTATGTTAGGCTCTGTTAAAGGTTAAACCTTTCACATAAAAAATTAAAACAAAAGGAGAATTGACCATGAAAAAAAGATTACTTTCACAAATTTTGGTGGCTGTTTTGGCTGCATCGCTATTGACAGGCTGTCAAGAAGCAGAAACAACCCCATCAACAGGTGGTGGCGGAACTACAGAGTCAAATACTGAAACCTCCCAAGGCGGAACAGAGGTTATTGACGATTTAAGCGTTAAAAAAACCATCAATGCTACTTTGAACGCACACCCACTTGTCACTGACCACAATACAAATGCAATGACTCTTTGGATGGAAGAAACCTTGAACATTGACCTTGAAATCAATGCTATACCAAGCTCGGACTACACAGAAAAAATGGATATTATGATGTCGACAGGTGAGTATCCCGAAGTTAATCTCAGCGGCGGATACGGAAAAGTTGCTCTTTACGGACCTGATGAAGGAATCATTATCCCGTTAGATGAATATATCACAGAAGAACTTACTCCTAATTTGCTTATGTGGGATGAAAAGATACCTGGATATTTACAAGCAATGAGAGAGCTCGATGGAACGATTTATTCAATAGGCAAGTTTGAAGAAGCAGTACATACATATTATAGTTATAAAATGTGGGCATATGCTCCGATGATAGAAGAAGCAGGAATGGAAATTCCAACTACTACAGACGAGTTTTATGATACACTAAAGGCAATTAAAGATACTAATCCTGATTATGTTCCAATGATGAGTGCAGGCCTTGATAATCCGTTTATTTTCCTTGCGAATTCATTCACATATTTGACTAGTGACGCACATGGTCTTTGGAAAGATGGCGAAACAATCAAAACTGCTATTAACACAGATGGATATCGCGAAGCTTTAAGATATGTAAACAAACTATATGAAGAAGGTTTATTATATAACAATTCAGTAGCGCAAACATTAGAACAATTAAAAGCTTTGGTTGATACTCCTGATAATCCAACAGTTGCGTTTTTACCACTTCTTTTCCCAGGTCAAGCTATGGCTATACCTCAAGAA
>CAYJBU010000087.1:9352-11542 GCA_964368155.1 uncultured Eubacteriales bacterium
GAATTTGCTCGTGAAAGAACCGATGTTGAAAAACTATATGATGATAGCAGAGTTGCATTTATCACAGGTTCTATGGATATCGACGACGATGCAGTTTGGGAAAAATATGTAAGCGATTTAGATAGCATGGGTCTACAAGATATCATAGCTCAAACACAAATGGGTTATGACAGAATGTACGGTTAAGATTAATTTATTTTTCTAATCGAGTCCAATTTCTGGCACGTTTTAGCTAAAATGTGCCAGAATTTCATGTTAAACAATATGAAGAGATTGAAAGGAAAAGTCAATTGTATGCAAATTGATTAGGTATATTTATGGATCAAAAGAAAATGGATTGGTGGAGAGAGGCTAAGTTTGGACTTTTCATACACTGGGGATTATACTCCATACCAGCAAGAGGCGAGTGGGATATGCTTCGCAGTGAAATTCCACTTGAAAAATACAGAAGACACGCAAGTAATTTTAATCCTGTGAAATTTTCTGCACAGGAATGGGTCAAGGCTGCTAAAGACGGCGGTATGCGTTATTTGGTGTATACTTCAAAGCATCATGACGGCTTTGCTATGTATGATTCAAAAGTAAGCAATTATAATATAGTTGAAGCTACACCTTACGCAAAAGACCCGATGAAAGAACTTGCTAAAGAATGTGCAAATGAAAAAATCAAATTCGGTATATATTATTCTCATGACCAAGATTGGGACGAGACAAATGCCGGTGGTGATTATTTTGAAATGCCACCAATTAACGAAAGAGATTTTAAGGAATATTTTTATAATAAGTGCTACCCACAGTTACACGAATTAATGACTAACTATGGAACTATTTGGGAATTGTTTCTTGATACTCCAAGGATTATTGATGAACAACGTGCAAACGAGATAGAGGAACTTATTCACGCACTTCAACCCATGTGTTTAATCGACAGCAGAATAGGTCCTACTAATGACTATTACCCTAAGGCTGACTATATTTCGTGTTTTGACAACACGCTCCCTTCTTATGTCATAGATAACGGTTTTGAAGTTCCTGCAACAATAACCAAGGCTTGGGGATATAAATATCCAGAAGAGAAGCCAGACGATTATAGAAACACAGTTGGAATGTTGATTGACATCGTGGGAATGGGTGGAAATTACCTACTCAATGTGGGGCCAAGGCCTGACGGTTCACTGCCTGAAGATCAGGTTGCTGCTCTTAAAGAGGTTGGAGATTGGCTGAAAATTCATGGCGATGCAATTTACAGCACACATGCTAATCCGTTTGAAAGACTTTATGATTGGGGCAGTATCACCACAAAAAACAACAAGCTTTTCATAAACTTATTTCAACCGATTTGTGGAGAGTTTAAGTTAAATGGGCTTGTCAGCAAGGTTAAAAGTGCATACTATATCCACAACAAAGAAGAGATTAGTTTCACACAAAATGGAACTCTTGTGCTTGATTTAAGTACTCAAGAGGGGGAGAAATTCCCGATAGTAGTGCTTGAATTTGATGGAAAACCAGAAATAAATGTTGGTAATCATCAGCAAGGAAACGGCGAGATAATTCTTGAATCAGTTCATGCTGTCAACCCTGAAACTGGCGGAGATTACAGAGATATGATTTGCTCAAGAGGCACTGTTTGGAATACATTTGAAAATGATGTAACCCTTACTTGGGATATCAATGTCACAGACCCAGGAAAATTTGCAGTTGAATTGTTTGAGTTTGGTGGAAGAGAGTTATTTACAGCTGACTTTAAGTCGGGCGGTTTTGAGCCACATGAGCTTACGTTGACAATAAAGGACACAAGTCTTAAACTCTCACCTAAAGGCGACTTTATGAAGAGTCATCGTTTTAACCATATTCAAAATGACATCGTTTCAAATTGCGGTGAATTGACAATTGACAAAGCAGGCACTTATAAAGTGACAGTCCATATTGACAAGATAGCTATGAGAAAGGTTAAACTTCGTTCTGCAGACATGATTGGCAAACAATGGGACGAAAGTAACCGTTTGGTTATGAACTGCATTAAATTAAAACCTATAAAATAATGCAAGAAATCACTATATAGCATTATGAGTATTTGCAGTGAAAATCTTAACGACAAACAATATTTCTATAATAGCAAAAAAACTTATTTGTGCCTTGCTAAAACCTATATTATGCTATATAATTAAAGCCTACTGAATAACGTGTTAT
>CAYJBU010000088.1:0-11482 GCA_964368155.1 uncultured Eubacteriales bacterium
AAATTCAAATCGTAAGATTTGAAAGCACAAAACTTGCCGTTTGAAAATTTATTTTTCAAACTTAACTCTCCGTCTAAACTTCCGAACTTAACAATTTTTTATTAACTCTTTCAAAAAAGTTTCCCGGGTTTTTCATTATTAATCTAACTTTCTTTTTTGCAGCTGTAAAGCAGACTTCCTCTCCGCTTTCAATTGGAAATGGCTTTTCTCCGTCAATAGTTAAAATGACTTTTTCGTCAAATCTTGGTAAAACTTTTACCCTTAATTGAGCAGTAGGAGAAAGCACAATGCTTCTGTTAAACAGTGAATGTGGGCAAATGGGTGTGAACACCATGCAACTAATTCCACTGTCGACTACAGGACCACCTGCTGAAAGTGAATATGCAGTTGAGCCTGTTGGTGTGGATAAAATTAACCCATCAGCTCTGTAATGGAATGTGGATTTATCAATTACTACCTCAAAATCCAACAATTTTGACAAGTGAGAGGAGATAACACCGTCATTTAATGCGTGTCCTAACACGCAGCCTTCCTTGCTAATTTCAATCATCATTCTATCTTCACATGAGTAATTCCCATTAAGAATTGGAATGATTTCATCAATTTCATTGTACTCAATAGCCGCTAAATAACCAAGCCTTCCCATGTTTATTCCCAGAACTGGGACTGAGCCAGCGTGTTTTGCAGCATGAATTATTGTTCCGTCTCCTCCTAAAGCTATGAAAAAATCGCTGTTTTTACTAAAATCAGCATGAGATGAAAGGGGAGAGGCGAGAGGGATTTTGTCATGTATTTTTTTGTGGACAAAAACTTCATGACCATGACTGATTAGCAAGCCTACTATACTGTTTGCTGCTTGCATTATTCTGTTGTTTTGGTAATTTGGAATTAAACTGATTTTCATAGCTACCTCTGATTTAAGTCGTCGTGTGATTTTTCTATCACAGAGTCAATATCAATGTTTTGTGCTATTGGATCTGCACTTTTTTGAAGATATGCAAGATATTCTATATTCCCTTGAGGTCCTTTTATTGGAGAAAAAGTTAATCCGAGTATTGAAAATCCGTTAGCTAGGAAAAATTCACATAAATTATCTACCACTTCAAAATGGACTTTTTTGTCTCTGACGACTCCTTTTTTACCGACTTTTTCTCTGCCAGCCTCAAACTGTGGCTTTATAAGACAAACTAACTGTGCGTCTTGTGACAACAAGGTGTAAATTGCTGGTAAAATTTTCTTCAATGAAATAAAAGAAACGTCAATGCTGACAAAATCTACTAGAGAAGTGATTTGCTCCTCAGTCAAGTTCCGTGCATTGGTTCTTTCTAAATTTACAACTCTTTCATCTTGTCTAAGTTGCCATGCGAGCTGTCCATAGCCAACGTCTACACAGAAAACTTTTGTCGCACCATTTTGCAACATGCAGTCTGTGAATCCTCCTGTAGAGGCGCCCACATCCATGCAAATTTTATTATCTAATGAAATGGGATATTCTTCCATTGCTTTCTCAAGTTTCAAACCGCCACGACTTACATATTTTAGTGTACTTCCGCGCACTTCAATGTTACATTCTTCTTTGACTAGCTCGCCAACTTTATCAGCCTTTTGATTATCAACGTAAACTATTCCAGACATAATTAAAGCCTTAGATTTTTCACGACTAGGCGCAAATCCTAATTCGCAAAGTAAAATATCCAGTCTTTTTTTCACTTAAGTTGAACTCCCTTTTAAAAAAATTTCAATTCTTCCAGTATTGAGTCTTTATCGAGGCCACTCATTTCATATTGTTTTTCAACACTTGCATGAGAGACGAATGGGTTTGGTATATCGATTTTTTTTGCTTTTCCCTTAAATCCAAGTTGAAGCATCTCTGAGATAAAATTATCTGCTATTCCACAATATGCCTCCTCGACAAACAAAACTTTCTTTGAAAGCATTGCGATTTCAATTGCTTCACGAGAAAAAGGGACGATCTTATTTAGTTTAATTACTTTGATCTTTAAATCAAGAGAATCGACTGCTTCTGCAACGTGAGAAAAAACTCTTCCATAGCAAACAATACAGGTTTCTGCAGAGGTGTCTGAATACAAATCAAAATCTTTTTCGCTAGTAATAAATGATTTAGGCTTATATCCCTCGTGCCCTCTTGGGTATCTAATTGCACATGTTTTGTAGTCCATTGCAACAATTCTTTGTAATGTGAAGTCAAGCTCATCAAAAAATGAAGGCGAGAATACAGTGATATTAGGAATGGTTTTTAAAAAGCTTACATCAAAAAGCCCTTGATGAGTCTTTCCGTCATCACCTACAAATCCCGCACGGTCGACCGCCAGTATAACTTTTAAGTCTTGAAGTGCAACATCGTGAATAATGCTGTCGTATGCTCTTTGTAAAAATGTGGAATAGACTGCAAAAACAGGTATCAAGCCTTTTTTTGCAAGACCCGAGCAAAATGTAACTGCATGGGCTTCAGCAATTCCAACATCAAAAAATCTATCCTTATAATTTTCAGAAAAAACGCTAAGTGCTGTTCCAGCAGACATTGCAGCGGTTACTGCGCAAACTTTTTCATTTACTGAAGCTATATTCGACAGGCAGTTGCCGAAAACTGCGGAAAATGAATTTCTGCTTAGCTGGAACTGACCTGAAATTGGGTCGAAACTTGGAACACCGTGAAAATCTTTTGGGTTGTATTCAGCGTGTTCATACCCCTTGCCCTTTGTCGTTTTAATATGAATAACAATCGGTTTGTTAATTTTTTTTGCGTTTTGCAAAACTTCAATCAAATCATCAAGATTATGCCCGTCATATGGCCCATAGTATGAAAATCCCATTGTTTCAAAAAGTGTAGGATTATAGAAAGCTTTTTTTATGAAGCTTTTGATTTTTTTGAACACAAATGCAAGTGGTTTTCCTAGTATTGGAGAGGCTAAAAGTGCTTTTTCGAACTTGTTTTTCGCATTTATATAGCCTGAATTAACGCGTAAAAAACTGAAATGTTTTGCAAGGGAGCCAACATTTTTTGAAATAGACATTTTGTTATCGTTGATAATTACAACGAAATTCTTTTTAAATCTGCCAACATTGTTGAGTCCTTCAAAAGAGAGTCCTCCCGATAATGAGCCATCTCCTATGACAACAACGGTGTTAGAGTTTTCGTTATTTATTTGATTTGCACATGCAAGCCCAAAGGCAGAAGAAACGGAAGCACTGCTGTGTCCGGTTGTGAAAGTGTCGTATTTGCTCTCGTCCTTGTCAGGAAAACCCGAAAGTCCGTTTTGTTTCCTAATCGTAGAAAATTGATTTGCTCTACCCGTTAATAGTTTGTGACAATAGCATTGATGTCCCACGTCCCAAATGATGTTATCACTCGGCAAATCGTAAACACTCATAAGTGCAACGCTTAACTCCACAACACCCAAATTTGAAGCAAGATGTCCACCATTTTCTGAAACGGTAGAAATAATTTCACTGCGAAGTTGTTCGCAAAGAATGCTTTTTTGCTCAGGTGTGAGTGATTTTACATCATTAGGAGAGTTAATATTTTTTAGTATATCAGGCATTTGAAAGTCCGTTTTGTAATTTTGTAGCTGCAAGAGTGTTTTTCATAAGCATAGCTATTGTCATTGGACCAACACCCCCGGGTACAGGTGTGATAAAAGATGCAATTTTTGAAACTTCGTCATAATCTACATCACCGCATAACTTTCCATTTTCGTCTCGGTTCATTCCAACGTCAATCACAACAGAACCTTCGCCCACCATGTCAGCTGTTATAAACTTTGCTCTTCCGACTGCAGCGACTAAAATATCTGCGGATTTACATATTTCCTTTAAATTTTTTGTTTTACTGTGACAAATTGTTACTGTACCGTTTTGATGCAGCAGTAACATAGCCATCGGTTTTCCCACAATGTTGCTTCTTCCAACTACAACGCAGTTTTTAGAGCAAACATCAACGCCTGTGGACTTAATCAATTCCATTACTCCTGCTGGTGTACATGGTAAAAAATTATAGTTGCCTATCATTATTCTACCAACATTTTTCTCGTGAAAAGCATCAACATCTTTTTCTGGAGAAATAGTGGCAATAACTGCTTCTTCGTCAAGTCCTTTTGGCAATGGAAGTTGAACTAATATCCCATTTACTACTGGGTCATTATTTAGATTATCAATCAATTCAAGTAGTTCGTTTTGTGTTGTAGTCGCAGGTAATGCGAATTCTTTTGAGTTAATTCCACAAGCTTCACAAGCGATTTTTTTATTTCTTACGTACACTTTAGAAGCAGAGTCGTCCCCAACAATTACAACTGCTAGACAGCTCTTTATTCCCTTTTCTCCAAGTGTGATTATCTCGTTTTTAACTTCCTCTTTGATTTGTGCGGAAACTGCTTTTCCGTCAATAATTTTTGCGCTCATAGTACGCACTTCCTCTCTTTGGGTATAGATTATTGGGTTTTTAAAGAAATACTAATCTTCGTCAGTTTCTTTTTCATCTTCTACTTTATCAATTAAGTCGGTTGCCTGTTCGGTACTTGCAACATATTTTTCGCCTTGGAAAACAGTGCTTTCAGTAGGAATTTCATCTGTGTTGACTTTTGCTTGTCCGATAACAACTGAATTTAGCTCCATGATTACTTTGTTTCCGCAACCTGAAAGCACTGTTCTTCTTCTGAGAGCAACTAGTAACGCAATTGCAACAACAACGCTTATGAGTGCAACGGCTTGAGAAACTTTGATGTTGATAAATGGAATGTAGAGGCTGTCTGTTCTGAGTGCCTCGATGAAAAACCTTGACATGCCATACCAAATTGCGTATAACAATGCAGTTTGACCGTCATATCTTCTGAAATGTTTTGTGAAGTAATGCAAGAGTGCAAATCCGATAAAACACAAGATTGATTCATATAAAAAACAAGGATGCACTGTTGTCATCTCACCATTTACAATAGTTCTTTCAGATATCATTCCCCAAGGTAAATCTGTTGCGTCGCCGAAAGCTTCTTGATTAATAAAGTTTGCCCATCTGCCTACTCCTTGACCGATTAAAAAGCCAAGGCATCCGATGTCAAGTGTAGCTAAAACACTCATTTTGCGAATTTTCGCTATGAGCATTCCTGCGCCAAGTCCAGCGATTATTCCACCATAAATTCCGAGTCCGCCGTCTCTGATGTTAAAAATTTCCAGTGGATTTTCAATATATTTATCTCCTGGATAAAATAAAACATAATATAGTCTAGCTCCGATTACACCTGCTATTAAACCGACAATGATAGCGTCAAAAAGGTGGTCTGAATTCAAATTGAAATTTTTTGCAGACTTAATTGCATAAAGTGCTGCTAGTAAAAATCCTGCTGCAATAATAATTCCATACCAATAGACCGAAAGGCTTCCAATTTGAAAAGCTATAGGATTTAGGTCAATATTTATTCCCAAATGAGGAAAACTTACTTCGTACATGTTTTTTCTCCATTCCTTTATTTCAATATACATAACATATTAATTTGTATAAACGGTTTTAAATTATTCCTCGTTTTGTGGGTTAATAACCGATAATACATAGTTGTCATCTTTAAAAATATCGTGTAAGCGCTTTTCTACATCGCTTAATGTGATATCAGCAAAAGAAGAAAGATAGTTGTAGAGTTCTCTGTTTTTAAAACTGAGAGAGGTTATAGTGTATGCTATAGAAGAAACGCTGTTTAATCCGGAAATATTTGTTCCGTATATAGATTTCTTCGCACGTCTGAAATCATCTTCGTCAATTCCTGTTTTTTTGAGTTTTGAAACATACGCTTTTATCTCTTCGCTTACCTTGAGTGAATCTTTGCTTTCACCTTCGAATAATACAGCGGAGTAGCCCTCACCCTCTAGGTAATCACAGCCGAAAGAAGCATCGTTGATAAGCTCCATGTCGTATAATTTCTTGTAAAGTGGTGAAGATGGAGATGAAATAATATCCAGTAAAATCTCAGTGGCTGCAACTTCTTTGTCGTTTTTAGTACCTAAGATATTCTCTTTATATCCAAAATAGAAAAGAGGTGTAGACACAGGTAATTCTTCTTGTGTGAACGAGTTAACAACTCCATCAGGCTCGTTTTCAAAATATCTGTTTATCTCTACTTTTTCACAAGGCTTAAGCGAATTGTCTATAATCGATTTTACTTCGTTTATATCAAAATTACCAACTATAGTCAAAGACATATTATTCAAATTATAGAATGTTTTATAGCATTGATAGAGGTATTCGGGTGTGATTTTGGAAATGCTTTCTACTGTTCCGGCAACATCTTCTTTTACTGTGTGGTTAAAGTACATAGAGCGTAGCAGATTGAACTCGCCTCTCCAATGAGGGTCATCATCGTACATCTTAATCTCTTGTGCAATAATTCCTTGTTCTTTTTCAACTGATTCTTTGGTGAAATAAGGCGATTGAACAAAATCAAGCAAAATCTCTAAAGATTCATTGAAATTTTCAGTTGTAGCAAAAAGGTAACTGGTAATTTCAAAAGAAGTGAAAGCGTTTGCACTAGCTCCTGTTTGTGCAAACTTCATGAAAACATCGCCCTCTTCACTTTCGAATAATTTATGCTCTAAAAAGTGGGCAATTCCCGAGGGTACGGTGTGGATTTCATTGTCTGTGCACAACTTAAACTTTGTGTCAATAGAACCATAGTTTGTGCTGAACATTGCATAAGTTGTTGAAAATCCCTCTTTTTGATACAGATAAATTGAAAGTCCTGTTTGATGTGTGATTTTGATATATTCTTCGCCAATAGCTTGATTTTTAATGATTTGTTCATTCATCAGTAAGAACCCCCTTTAAAACAAATACTGTGTCGAGTTGAATTTTTTTCGATACTTCGATAATTCGTTCCTTGCTGACTTCACTTATGGAGCGAACCACTTCTTCGGGAGTTCTGGTTTTTTCAGATAAAATCTGTTTTAGATACCAACCTTCAGAAGAACCCAAAGAATCGGTAACAGATTTATATGCGTTTATGAGAGCGAGTTTAGCAAACATCAACTCTTCATCAGAAAAAATACCGTTTTTGACATCATCAATTTCTTTTAAAATTGCACTTTTTGCTTTTTCAATATTTTCTGTCTCAACTCCGCTTTCAACAAACAAAGCTGATTTTTTAACATCAGGAGTTGCAGAGCAGTAATAACATAAACTTAATTTTTCGCGGACATTAACAAAGAATTTTGAGCTTGCAGAACCTCCGAGCAAAACAGAAATCAATCTTGATACATCTCCGTCTTCTTCTTCACTTGCGCCTGTTTTAAATCCCATAACTAACTTGGATTGTGCAAGTTTTTCTTCTTCTACTTTTTCTTTGTAATTCTCACTGCATAAAGAGACCAAGCTGTCAGTGCAAATTGGGGAGCGCTCAAAGTCAAAGGTGTTTTTGAAAAATGCTGTGACTTTGTCAAAATTACAATCACCTAAGACGAAAATATCTATCTTTGCGGTTTTAAGCATTAATTCCAAAAATGACTTTAAATCTTTTTCTTTGAGTTGATTTAAGCTTTCACGGCTTCCATATCTTTTTATCCCTGCGCCCTCACCTTTAAACATCATTTCTCTGCAAGAAGTTAAGGAATAAGTGCGTTTGTCGCTGAAATCAGCATCCATAGTTTCAAACAATTGTCGTTTTTCTTGTGAAACATTATCGCTTAAAAAGTTCCCGTCTTCGTCAACTAGTGGGTTTAAAAGACAATCTGTAACCAATTTTGTGTAAGAAAGACTTAAATCCTCTCCATCAAGTGCAAATTTATCGCTAATTCCACCAACGCTTATGTTTATAAGTTGGTAGTCGCCGATTTTGCTAACTGAGCAACCGAGGTGAGCTCCGTATAGTTCGCTCAAATATTTTGAAAGAATGCTGATATCAGGATAATCTTTTGTGACTTGAGTTAGGAGTGAGGGGATTAATGCATATGCACCAGCGGTTTCTTCTTTTAAAGGAAGTATAAAATTTACCGAAATCTTCATAGTTTTAAACTTGTTGTCGGTTAAATCCTGTATGCGCACTCCGTTTGCAATAGTTAATTTATCTTTATTCATTCGTATTTCCTTTCGAAAATCATAATAATGGCTATGATTTGCCATTTTACCATTGGTAATATTTTACCACAAAATGTAATATCATACAAGAAAATACTAATAAAATTATTTAATTGTTAATATTTATACATTTTCTATTTTTTTTACGATTTTAATAGTCTTTTTTTCTTTGCTATAATCTGTTAAATACGCTTCACCGTTTTTTATTTGATATGAGTAATAGTCGGACTTATCTTCGTCTAATGCGAATAAAATAGACATTATAGTTCCACCGTGGCAAAATATAGCAAGAGTGTCACTTTCGTTACAGTTATCAGTCAATTCAAGAAAAGCACTTAAACAGCGTTTTTTAAACTCGCTGGGTTTCTCTCCGTTGGGGATAAAATCAACCCCATCTATGAAGTCTCTATACTCTTTATTTCCACATAACTGGTTGTATGTTTTACACTCAAAGTCGCCAAAATCAATTTCTTTTAAGTTTTCTGCGATAATGGGGTTAATATTGGGATAAGCAATTTTTGCAGTATACAAACAGCGCTTCATGGGACTGCTATATATTTTGGTGAGATTGTCTGGAAGAGTAACAATTTGTTGATTTTCTACATCATAAAGGTCGCTGTCCACTCTTCCTATATAAGCCTTGTTGAAGTTTTCTTTGGTTTTTAAATGTCTGACAAAATAGATTTGCATAAAAATGATATCCCTTTCTTTTGCATACATTCTATTGTCTTCGGCGCTTTGAAATCAGGCGATAATCAAAGGAGTTAATGCCAAAACAGCAACGCATATTAATTCGACTATCATGATGATGTAACCTGTTAAATCGCCCGTCATTCCACCAAATTCTTTTTTTATAAATGGAATGAAAATTGTAAGAAAAAGAGCAATGATTAAAAATGATAATAAGCCAACTATTAAATTAATTAGGGTAATTATCGTGAATGAAGCAATGCAGTACATATACAAAAACACTAAGCTGGTTTTCCTTTTTGATGCGTTGGCGAAACTTGCGCCAAGTCCACTTTTTTTTGCTGATTTTATAGATAAGAGGCAAATTCCGCCTATAGAGCGACTAAGCACGAATGAAAACGGTAGGATTAAAGAGGTGTGGGCGAAATCTGTTTCATATAGCTGCGAGGTGAAGGCGAATATTAATAGAAGATAGACAGCGCAGGCAATAACTCCAAACGCGCCAACATGGGAATCTTTTAGTATTGCAAGCTTTTTTTCTTTGTCGCCATATGAGAAAATTGCATCGTTAGTGTCAATTACTCCATCAAAATGAATTCCACCTGACACAACAATAGAAATCAGCATCAATAAGATACAGGATAAATTTATTCCCATGTCTAAGAACTTAAAAAGATTATAACAAAAGTGCCACAACAAACCTATGAACGCACCAACTAGTGGGAAAAAGATAAAAATATGTTTCATGTTTTTCTCACTCCAGTCAACTCTTGGCATGGGGATTATTGTGTACATAGCAAAGCAAATTAAAAAACTGTTAAGTACGCTCATTTTTGAGTTTCCTTTCAAATCAAGGGTTTGTAAGTGTCGATTTTTGCCTGTGCAAATGTGCTCATGTTTTTATAAACAGAAATAGCCATGTCGAAAATTGGAAATGCAAGTACTGCACCTGTTCCCTCACCTAAACACATATTCAAATCAAGCATTGTAGCTAAGTCCAGTGCCTCCAATACAAGTTTTGCAGCAGGCTCTTTTGAGACATGAGTTGCAAACATAAAGTGTTTTGATTCAGGGCATAATTTAACAGCAAGAAGTGCAGCGACCGAGGAGATAAACCCGTCGATTAAAATTGGAAGTCCTTGAATTGCTCCACCTAAAAAAACACCTGTCAGCCCAGCAATGTCTAAACCTCCAACCTTGCATAAAACGTCTAATGGGTCTTTTGGGTTCGGTGAATTAACAGCGATTGCGCGTTCGATAACTTCAATTTTTTTGGCTAGTGCAGCAGTAGTCAGTCCTGCTCCTTTTCCTGTTACAAGGGAGGGGCTTTTGTTTAGCAAACATGATGTTACCGCACTGCTGCTACATGTGTTGCCAATTCCCATTTCGCCTGTTGCAATCATTTTATATCCGTCTGATTTCAGTTTTTTGACTAATTCAGCCCCTGTTTCAATTGCTTTTAAAGCTTGTTCGCGCGTCATTGCTGGTTCAACTGCAAAGTTTTTTGTTCCTCGCATAATTTTTTTGTCAAGAATTTTTGAATTGCATACATCGTTAGACATTCCGATGTCAACGACGATTACATCAGAATTAGCGTGTGCGCAAAGATGATTTATTGTGGCAGAATTATTAGTCATGTTTTCTGCTACGATAGCAGTGATTTCCTGACCGGATTGAGATATCCCCTCTGCGACAACTCCATTATCAGCGCACATAACAACTACACATTTTTTGTGAAGTTTTGGAATTTTTTCTCCAAAAATTCCAGAGAGTTTTACAACTATATCTTCGAGTTTTCCAAGACTGTTTAGCGGTTTTGCAATGTTATTCCAGTGATGTTTGGTGTTTATCATTGCAACGTTATCAATAAGTGAAACATTTATTTGCATATGTTATACCATAGTTTTTTGGAGTGAAAATATGTTATGAAGTCATAATTTTATTACTTCCCAAAAACCCTTTCTTAAAGTAGTCTTGTGTTATTGATAATCAATTCAAATGTTAAACCGAGTGAATCTGCAGATTTTCGGCAAAGAACCATTCTGTCTAAGAATATTTCAAAATATTCCATAACAGGGCAAATTGCAGTGTCTATTTCAATCCAAAAAATGCAAGTTCGATCTTTTTTGCTTATCTCAAGCTCACATTTTTCAACAGCAAAATTAACCCTGTCGTGAATGTCGCTGATTAAATTCATTCCTCTAACCCTTGTTCTTCGTACATCGCTTTTGTCAGAAAGAATTAAAGCGGCTGCGACCTCATTAACAGGGTGAGCGGTTTTTTCGTCGTGGTGACCAATGGCAGAGCAGATTATAGCGATTTCTTTTGCAGGCATTCCTAGCTTGTTTAAAATGGTAAAAGCCATTGTTGCCCCAGTGTGGGCGTGGTCGGAGCGATTTATAACATTTCCAATATCGTGCATATAGGCAGCGATAGCAGCTAGTTCGCAAGTTCTTTTGCTGAATTCCATTGCTTCTAAAATTTTATAAGCATAATCAGAGCATCTTTTTGCGTGTGCAAATCCGTGTTCTGTGTAGCCGATTGCGCCTAAAGTCTCGTTACTCATTTGAATGTAACTTGAGATTTCCTCGTTTTTATATATATCCTCAGGTAGGATTAAGTTACTCATATCTAAGTTAGCCTTCTTTCTTTTTCTTGTGAGTCTCTATACTAAAAATCAGTGATGGGGCTGTCGCACTAAAGTAATCTTGCACAATGTAG
>CAYJBU010000089.1:0-1179 GCA_964368155.1 uncultured Eubacteriales bacterium
ATTTATTATCATGATTTGAGAAAAATTAGCTATTTTTGATTTATTTATTGACATTTGAATAAGAGTATGTTAATATTATTTTTGCAAACAATTCGCAAATTCAAAAATTTATCTTTAGATTAAATCGCATATAGTGCATTTAAAAATCTATCGTATTTTTTCCATTTATGTTTGCACGCAATAAAACAGATATGTTTTAAATCATAGTTAGTCAACTCTAACCTGTATCTAATTTCATAACGCCCTCACTTTGATAATATCTATAAATGAGATACAATGCGTAATTTTTAGGTGAATATGCCTTGATATCATGTATAAAACATAAATATATATTGGTTACTATATTTTTTCTATTAAGATTTCAATCTTTAGCTTTAAATTATAATTTATTATTTTATTATAGTTTTATAGAATTTTTATTACTTGTATTTTATAGTGTAATGTGATAATTGTTCGCAAAATAAAGCAAAATAATAATAGTATAGACAAAGTGATTGTAACTTGAAGTAAAAAATCAACATTTTCTATTTTCACAATAATAGAAGTTTATCAACTTCGCTATATAAGGATAAAAAGAGAATTTTGTTTGAAAATACATTTTAAAACTGCAAGTTTTGTGCTTTATTAAGAAAGGATGGTCATTTAAATGATTAAAAAAAAATTACTTGCTATTATGTTAGGTACTGCATTGTTGTTAACTGCTTGTAGTGCAGAGGGTTCTACTCCTCAATCTTCTACTAATTCAGACAACACGCAAAACAGTGATAAATTCAGTATTGTAGCTACTTCTTTCCATGAATATGACTGGGTTAGAAACATAATTGGAGAGAACAATGAAAATATTTCGGTGACTTTACTAATGGATAACGGAATGGATTTACACAGTTATGAGCCGAGTGTTGAAGATATTTCTGTAATTTCCTCCGCTGATTTGTTTATATATAATGGGGGATTGTCTCAAGATTGGATTGCAGATATTATAGTCAATCCAATGAATAAATCTCAAAAAACTCTTAATGTTATAGAGTCTTTAGGCGATGCAGTTAAAATGGAAGTGTTAGTTGAAGGAATGCAATCGGGGGGACATGACCACGAAGAAGATGAACATGACCACGAAGAAGATGAACATGACCACGCAGAAGATGAACACGACCACGCTAACGAACATGAAGACGAGCA
>CAYJBU010000089.1:1279-11428 GCA_964368155.1 uncultured Eubacteriales bacterium
CATGAAGACGAGCATGTTTGGTTATCATTAAACAATGCTGTTTTAATTTGTGCTATGATTGAAGAAGAGATTTCAAAATTAGATTCCGAAAACGCAGATATGTATCAGACAAACTTAAATAACTATGTGAAATCGCTTGAAGAGCTTGACAGTATGTTTAAAGATACTATTGAATCCGCTCCAAGAGATACGCTAGTTTTTGCTGATAGGTTTCCTTTCCTATACTTAATGCAAGACTATGACGTTCACTATTATGCTGCTTTTCAAGGGTGTTCTGCAGAAACAGAGGCAAGCTTTGAAACAATTGCTTTTTTAACTGAAAAGGTGAACGAGCTTGATATCAACACACTTCTTATCATTGAAGATGGATTGATGTCACTAGCCGAAACTGTGAACAATAATAGCGAAGACAAGGATTGTCAAATATTAGAGTTAAATTCAATTCAATCAGTAAGTAATAAAGAATTAGAAGAAAATATAACTTATTATTCCATCATGGAAGAAAATTTAGAAGTATTAAGTAAAGCTTTGAGCGAAGAATAAAACAGAGATTTTTGCCCAAAAGAGGCGGAATGGAGAATAGAGTTGGAAATATTGTGTCAAAATCTATCGGTTGGATATGACAATAAAGCATTACATTCAAACATTAACTTTTGTATACCAAGCGGGTCTTATACTTGCATCATTGGTGATAACGGGGTGGGAAAAAGCACACTTGTTAAAACAATTCTTGGACTGTTGCCACCAATTAGTGGCGATGTAATTATTGGAAAAGGTGAAAAAACCAAAGATATCGGTTATCTCCCACAGCAGACACAAGTTCAAAAGGATTTTCCCGCTTGCGTTTATGAAGTTGTGCTTTCGGGTTGCCTTAACAAAATTGGTATGCGTCCATATTATAATAAGTCTGAAAAAAAACTTGCAAAAGATATGATAGAAAAACTAGGAATATCACATCTTGCAAAAAAAAGCTATAGCCGTTTATCAGGTGGACAACAACAACGAACATTACTTGCAAGGGCGCTTTGTGCTACAGACAAAATATTGCTACTAGACGAGCCCACAGCAGGACTGGACATTGCCTCCACTACCGAGTTTTATCGAATTATCAAAGAACTTAACAACGAAGGAACTACAATAATAATGATAACTCACAATTTGCAAGAAGCAATTTCTGACGCAGATTATGTGCTGTGTTTAAACAATTGCGAGGTTTCTTGCATGACAAAAAAAGCTTTTGAGGAGAGAGACAATGCCTGATTTTTTTACTACCCTAGCAGAATATCTTTCATATCCGTTTGTGTTAAACGCAATGATTGTTGGTGTGTTAGTAGCTTTATGCTCTTCTCTTCTAGGTGCAACACTGGTGTTGAAACGCTTTTCTTACATTGGGGACGGATTGTCACACATCGCTTTTGGCGCAATCGCAGTTGCCTCAGTTTTAGATTTGACAAACCAAGACGCATTAGTGTTTCCGGTCACTGCCGTTGCAGCAGTACTGTTGCTCAGAATAGGAACTAACGCCAAAATAAATGGAGATGCAGCAATTGCAATGATGTCAGTAGGTTCACTGGCAGTAGGTTATTTATTGATGAACGTATTCTCAGTTTCGTCTAACCTTGCAGGAGATGTTTGCACTACATTATTTGGCTCAACTTCCATACTTACACTTACTCAAACAGATGTATTAACTTGTATTATTTTGTCAATTTTTGTTATAGGAATTTTCCTTTTATTCTATCATAAAATATTTGCAGTCACATTCGATGAAAATTTTGCAAAAGCAACAGGCATTAGAGTGGAATTATATAATCTTCTAATTGCAATAACTATATCCGCTGTAATAGTAGTCGCAATGAATTTAGTTGGCTCATTGTTGATTAGCGCACTAGTAGTTTTCCCTGCACTTTCATCAATGAGAATGTTTAATAATTTCAAATCAGTGATTTTGTCATCTGTTGTAATTTCAGTTGTTTGCGCTTTTGTTGGAATTATGATTTCAATCGTGTACGGAACACCAGTTGGAAGCACCATAGTAGCAGCAAACATCGCAGTTTTTGGAATAGCTTGCCTTGTGTCAAAAAGAGCAACTGCGTAATTGAAATATTAAGTCCCCCTGGGAATTCATTGTTCGAATTCTCAGGGGGACTTTATCCATTAAATAATCTAAATAAATATAAACACTTATTTTGAGAAATCATACCTCTCAATAAGAAAAAATATGACCTCTCCCCTACCTTTTGACTAACAACGACAGCTACAAACAGTTTAATAATTTTCTGCTTTTACTTCAAAATATGCTTGAGGATGATCACAAACCGGACATGAATCAGGTGCAGAAGCTCCTGTGTGGATGTGACCGCAGTTTCCGCACTTCCAAACAGTTACCTCTTCTTTTTTGAAAACAGTGCCTTCATTAATATTATCGAGTAGTTTTTTGTATCTTTCTTCGTGCTCTTTTTCAACCATTGCAACACCATCAAACAGCTTGGCAATGTCTTCAAAGCCTTCTTCTCTTGCTTCTTTTGCAAATTGCGCGTACATGTCTGTCCATTCAAAGTTTTCACCACCAGCTGCATCCTCTAAATTAGTGGTTGTTGTTGGCACTTTTCCGCCATGCAAGAGTTTGAACCATAGTTTAGCATGTTCTTTCTCGTTTCTTGCGGTTTCCTCAAAAATTTGAGCAATTTGTACATAACCATCTTTTTTTGCTTGGGAAGCATAATATAAATATTTTGTATGTGCTTGAGATTCTCCTGCAAATGCAGTTTTTAAATTCTCTTCTGTTTTTTTTCCTTTTAACATAACTTCTACCTTCCTTTCGTATAATACGATTATGTAATTATTATACATAAATATTCATCAATTGTCAATAATTATGACGAAAAAACGTTAATCAATTAATTAAATCGAAGTGTTTTGGTAGCTACACTAAAAAAACATAAAAATTTACCAATTTACACAATATTATTCAATTGACATATCAATAAAATCATGGTAACCTAATTCAGGACTTAAAATTATACGTTTTATTTCTGTATTTTCGTCAAAACGCACACTGCTAACTTATGAAAGATGGGGTAAAATATGGGTTATACACATATTTATACAGGCAACGGAAAAGGAAAAACTACTTGTTCTCTTGGATTAGCATTAAGGGCATGTGGATGTGGTAAAAAGGTTTATATAGGTCAATACCTGAAAAAAGGTGATTATAGCGAGATTAAAGCTATAGAAAATTTCCTACCAAATATAACGGTTGAACAATTCGGAACTGGCGAGTTTGTTATGGGAAAGCCCTCAGAAGCTGACTTGCAAGGAGCAATAAAAGCTTGTAATACTATTAAAGAAAAAATTACTAGTGGCGAATATGACTTAGTGATTTTAGATGAAATTAATTGTGCCGTTGATTTAGGGCTGGTATCAGAAGAATTTCAACTAAACATTATTGATATTATGCACGAAAAAACCGAGCTTGTGATGACAGGCAGAGGCGCAAAGCCCTCTATCATTGAAAAAGCTGACTTGGTCAGTGAAATAAAAGAAGTTAAACATTACTATAATGATGGGGTAGACGCAAGAAAAGGAATTGAATTTTAATGAAAGTGTTTATTTCCGGAGGATGCAAAAATGGCAAGTCTTCACATGGCGAGAGAATATGCAAAGAGTTGTCATTAACCAAACCTCCATTATACTATATTGCTACGATGATGCCAAGTGACTGCGAAGATGAAAGCAGAATTAAAAGGCATAAAGAAAGTCGCAAACATTTGTGTTTTACAACTATTGAACATCCTCGTGATATTAATGATATTAAAGAAAAAGAAGGTAGTTTTATCCTTGATAGTTTGACTGCATTGCTTGCAAATGAAATGTTTTTGCCTGACGGAACTGTAGTAGAAAATGCAGTTGATAAAATCATTGAAGACTTGAAAGAATTCTTTTTAAGAGAAATAAATCTTGTTATGATTTCTGATTATATTTATTCAGATACAAGAAAATTCGATAAACTCAGTGAGCATTATAGAAAATCACTTGCAAAGCTTGATAGATTTTGTGCGATGGAATCTGATATAGTACTAGAGGCAGTTTGCGGAAACATAATAACCCACAAGGGAGATTTGAGTGTGATTTATAAATGATATTAATTATAGGTGGAGCATATCAGGGTAAAAGCGATTATGCAAAAGAGCATTTCAATGAATACGAAGTAGTAAGAGATTTTCATAAAATTGTATATGAGTTAGTAAGCAATGACATAGACCCATGTATATGGTTAGAGGAAAGTTTGTATAGATACAAAGACAAAGTCATTCTTTGTGACGATATTTTTTGCTCTATTGTTCCAATTAGCAAAATCGAAAGAGTTTGGCGTGAGGAACTTGGCAGAGCTTTGGCTATTCTTTCTAGGCATTCAGATACCGTCATAAGAATGTTCTGTGGAATTCCTACTATAATAAAATAATCTTGCTATTAATGGGCTTTTGAGATTAACAACAGTCCGGTAATATAAAAAAAGCAAATTTAGATTCACGATGTGAAAAGAAAGAAGGGTAAGGAAATGGAAATGAAAAAGAAATTGAAGAAGATTTTATCATTTATTCTTGCTGCAACAATGTGCATAAGTTTAGCCGCTTGTGCAGAAAGTGAGCAAGGAGCATCAAGCGAACAAAGCAAAGCGGAGGCAAGTTCAGAAACGAGTGTTGCACCAACCGAAGAACCGTCAAGCAAGGAAGAAAGTCAAGCTGCTACAGAAATTACACTTACAGACAGAGAAGGAAATGAAATCACTGTCCCCGTAGAAATTGAATCAATTGTTTCAATAGGACCATCAGTAACAGAAATTCTAATAGATTTAGGACTATCAGATAAAATAGTAGGCATTGACACATATTCAGCAATGGTTGAAGGTGCAAGCGAACTAGAAGTACCACAATTTGACATGATGGCACCAGACAACGAGACACTTGCTGAACTTGAAGCAGATTTAATCATTTCAACTGGAATGAGCGCTGCATATGAAGAAGATCCATATAAAACAGTTAAAGATTTAGGAACAGTAGTTACTTATGTTCCAACCGCTGTTGATATTCAAGCAATTAAAGATGATGTCTTATTCATCGGTGAGTTGACAGGAACAAGCGACAAAGCTCAAGAATTGGTTGATGAGATGACTGTTGCTCTCACAGATTTTGCAAATATTGACACAAATGGATACACAGTATATGTTGAGATTAGCAACCCACCTTATATGATGGGCGTTGGTGGAAACACATACATTGATGAGTTGATTTCTTTAACAGGCTCCGTAAATGTGTTGAGCGACCAAGACCCATGGGCAAGCGTAAATGAGGAGTTTATTGTTAGTAAGAACCCAGCGATTATCTTAACTTCTGTAAACTATGTTGAAGATGCAGTAGGAGAAATAAATGCTAGAAGTGGTTGGGACGCAATAGATGCAGTTAAAAATGAACAAGTTTATTTGGTAAATCCTGACTCAATTAACGTGCCAAATCACAATGTAGTATTGTTTTTGGAAGAATATAAAGCGATTATTGATGGAATTACTGCTGAATAGTTTTTGAGCAAAAGCTTGGGTTGCCGATTTTGGCAACCCGTATTTGCATTAGAGATAATTTTTTTAAGCAGAATGAAAGGAGGAAATTTGATGTCAAAAATTAAAGGGATAACCCTTTTGGGA
Source organism: uncultured Eubacteriales bacterium (assembly GCA_964368155.1). Classification (GTDB taxonomy): domain Bacteria; phylum Bacillota; class Clostridia; order Oscillospirales; family Acutalibacteraceae; genus SIG603. The sequence goes on from CAYJBU010000089.1 coordinate 6,981, forward strand.
ATTGCCTGCATAATTGCTATGATTTTTTCAGCAGGAATTGGTACAGTGTATATTACACCAATCGATTGCTTAAATATCGTAATTGAAAGAATTACAGGAATGACCCCATTCGGAGAGGTAAATGACACGCAAAGTGCAATTTTAATGGATATTAGAATTCCTCGTGCTTTTCTTGCTTTTATTAGTGGCGCTGGTCTTTCTGTTAGTGGGGTCATAATGCAATCTGTCTTGAAAAACCCACTCGCTTCTTCATACACAATTGGTGTATCATCCGGAGCAGCTTTAGGTGCTTCAGCAGCGATTTTTCTAAAGATTTCTATTTTTGGAATTTTTACATTGCCTTTATTCGGTCTAACTGGTGGTTTGATAACGGTGTTTTTAGCAATTGGGATTGCAAGGCAAATGGATAAAGGGCTAAATAACAACACTATTATTTTAACAGGAATGGCACTTTCTCTTTTTGCTAATTCAGCAATTACAATCATGACTTCGCTTGCAAGAGATTCACTTGAGGCGATAGTATTTTGGCAAATGGGAAGTTTTGCTTCAAGAGATCCAATTTATCCTATGATATTATTTCCTATAGTTTTGATAGTAATTTTTGCTTGCACTGCCCTTTCTAGGCAAATGGATGTAATGAGTTTGGGTGATGAACAGGCAAATGTATCCGGAGTTAATGTTAAGAGAATGAAATCGTTACTCATGGTTCTTGCCTCATTGCTTACAGGAGTTATTGTTTCAATGGTGGGCGTCATAGGATTTATCGATTTATTTGCACCACATGCAACAAGACGACTTTTTGGTGCGACACATAGATATGTTATTCCTGCTTCTGCTTTGGTCGGAGGTTTCTTTATGCTAGTGTGCGATTTAGCATCTAGAATGTTAATCGCTCCAATCCAACTTCCTGTTGGAGCAATTACAAGTGTGTTGGGTGCACCATTTTTTATATACTTATATTTTAGTGGTCGAAACAAAAGTTCAAGATAATGTTAGTAAAGGAGAGAGACAGCCAAAACTATGATAGAGATTAAAGATTTAAGTGCTGGATACGGAACAATAGATGTCCTCAAAAACATAAATTTAACAATAAAAAACAACCTTTCGATCATCGGGCCGAATGGCTGTGGAAAAACTACTCTTCTACGCGCTTTGGCAGGAGTTTTAGATTTCAAAGGTGATATTTTGATTGACTCAGTTTCAATCAAAAAGATAAAAGGGAAAATTCTAGCAAGAAAAATTGCCATGCTAAGCCAGTTCACCAGTCTATATTTTAACTATAATGTTATTGACATGGTTTTAATGGGTCGCTTTGCACATTCATCTGGATTGTTTTCTGCTGTGACAAAAACAGACAGAGAAAAGGCGGAAGAAGCACTTAAAACTGTTGGACTTAGTGGCATAAAAGAAAAGGGTATTGCAAGCCTTTCAGGAGGACAACTCCAAAGAGTTTATCTTGCTAAAATTATCTGCCAAGAACCTGAAATTATTCTTCTTGACGAGCCTACTAATCACCTTGATATCAGCCACCAATCTGAATTTATGGATTTTGTGGTAGATTGGGCTAAAAAAGAGAATAAAATAATAATCGGTGTATTGCATGATTTTAATCTAGCAATGAGATTGTCAGAAGATATTCTTTTGCTTGACAAGGGATAAGTTACAGTTTTGGGTAACTCAAAATCTGTGATGGGTGGAAAAGAAATCAACAGAGCATATGACATGGATATAGCGAAATATATGTTATCGAACATGGCAAAATGGAAAGAAATAGTCGATGAAAAAGAACTGTAACGGACAATCCGAAACAGTTCTTTTTTTAAGAAGATAATTAATTAAGCTCCCCAAATATGCTTTTCAATATTATGATATTAATGCTTTAAGCCTGAACTCCAATTTCAACATCGGCTAAATACATATTGTAATCACTTTCTGCAGTTGCATCAAATGTTAAGTCTACACTGTCACCTGCCCCAAGAACAATAACCTCGTCTGTACTCAATTCATTTCCATTGTCTAAAACGATTTTCGCACTGATTTCTGCAATTTCTTCGTCGGTCGTATTTGTCAGAGTACCACTGAACGTGTCGAGATCGTCATCAAAAGTGAATTCCATTAGAACACCTTCAACCTCATGAGTGAATGATTCTGTAAGGGAAATCTCAGCTACTTCTAAATCATCTGACGTATCAACTCCTGAGCTTATGTGAATTGTCCAACTGTCATATACTTCTCCTTCAGCGATTAAATCTTCTGTTATCGCGACATCAACTTCACTTTCAGCGCCTTGTAGGAAATCTCCGAGTGGGATTTCTTCAGTGTCTGCTACATGGGTTTCTCCATTGTATAGGCTAATTTTAGCGGTCACTCCTCCAATATCTGCATCGGTTAAGTTCAACACACTCACACCAAAAAGCCCTGTTGTGTCATCAAAAGAAGCAGTGACGTCCATGTTGTTTACTACACCAGTGAATTCTTCTTCTAATAGAATTTTCTCACTCTCCTGTGTCATTAGCGTGTCCTCAGAAACGTCTAAATCCTCTGCATCGGTATCTTCGTCTGTTTCATCATCAGAAGTATCGCTCGACGTATCATCTTCTGTCTCGTCATCTTCTACCGTTGTATCACTTTCACTTGCAGTTGAGGAAGTAGTTGAATCGTCTACTGGTTCTTCCGGTTCACTGGTGCATGCTGTTAATGTACCTACGCTGAGTAATAATGTTAAAATAATTGCTAAATTCTTTTTCATAATAATTTCCATCCTTCTGTTTTTTTGTTTTTTATAACTGTTTTGATGTTATGGTATTATTATAAAACAGATATATAACATTCAAAGAAAGTGAAAATAAACAATAAATAAACTGTTTTGAAAGATTAAATAAAATAGAAAAGGATTTATCAATTTTGCTTTCAACAAATAAAAGCTAAGCCAGCGCGAATCTATATCCCGCTCCCCAAACAGTTTCTATATACTCAGGCGAGGAAGAGTCTGCTTCAATTTTATCTCTTAATCGATTTATATGGACTGTTACCGTTGCTACATCACCAATTGCATCCATCCCCCAAATTCTGTCAAACAAATGGTCTTTGGTAAACACTCTGTTCGGACTAGACGCTAAGAAAAGCAAGAGTTCATATTCTTTATTAGTCAAAATTATCTCTTCATCATGCAGATAAACTCTTCTTGAAGATGGGTGAATGTAAAGGTTTTTAATGTTAATCACTTTTTCTTGGGTGTCTTCATTGCTTGCAGTCAAACTTTCATAAGTGCTGATATGAGCTTTAACTCGTGCGACTAACTCCGAGGGCGAAAACGGTTTTACAACATAATCTGTCGCTCCAATTGAAAGACCTCTCACTTTGTCGATATCTTCTTTTTTTGCAGTGACCATAATTATTGGAATTTTTTTATGCTTGCGTAATTCTTTGCAGATTTCAAATCCGTTTGCAGATGGAAGCATAACATCAACCAGAACTAAATCAAAGGTATTGTTTAATGCAAGGTTTAAGCCTTTTTTACCATCTGTTTCAGTAGTGACCTCAAAATCTGATGCCTCGAGATAATCCTTTTGTAATTCGGATATCAGTGTGTCGTCTTCAATGATAAGTATTTTTTTCATGTTTTAAGTCTTAGCCCGACCGATATGTTTAGAAACAACTCTTATTATACTGGTTCTGATTATATCAATCAAGCTACCTTTCTATATTATTAATTTCCCTCAGTTCTCTTTGCCAGTGGTAATGAAATTTTAACTAAAAGTCCTCCGCAATTTTCGGCGGAAATTTTACCAGAGTGCCCTTCAATTATTTCTTGAACAATTGATAATCCCAAGCCATGCCCATCGTCACCAAAGGTACGGGCTTCATCTTCTCTGTAAAATCTATCAAAAATTTTCTCAGGAGATTTTGCGCCTTTGCCGTTATCAGAAACACATATTTCAACCTTGTCCCCTACTACCTTTGTACTAAAAACGATCTTCAGCTTTTTGCTTTCAGAATATTTGCAACTGTTGTCAATCAAGTTTACAAAAACTCGCGTAAACTCATTTTCATCTAATGACACTAGTACATTCTTACTCTTATCATGCACAATCTTTACGCTGATTTTTCTGCTCTCAAATTCATCTTTTCTAATAGAAACATAGTTGTCTATGTAATCTTTAATGTTGACCTTGGTAAATGAATATTGATGATTCTTGTTGTCAAAATCTGATAAGGTAGACAGATTGTTAACTAAATTCTCTAAATCGTTAGAGCGTATTTGAATTGCTTTGTAATATTGCATGCGTTTTTCCGGAGTTTTAGGAATGTCTGCAATTAACGCCTCTGTATATCCTTTAATCGTGGTGAGTGGAGTTCTTAAATCGTGTGAGATATCTGCAATCAATCTTTTTCTATAGCTTTCAAGTTCTAATCTTTCATTTACAGAAAGTTTTAAGTGCTCTCTC
>CAYJBU010000090.1:0-11197 GCA_964368155.1 uncultured Eubacteriales bacterium
TTGAAAAAAGTATATTGCTTACATATGAAGTCGCACCGCCTGTAACCGCCATTGCGATACTCAGTCCAAGTCCAGCGCCGTTGTCAACACCCACAACATCAGGGCTTGCAAGATAATTTTTGGTAATTCCTTGCATAACAGCACCGCCAACAGGTAGCAAAGCTCCTACAATTATCGCACCTAAAATACGAGGAACTTTTATCTCCCATAGCACATAGTGTTTCAACTCATCTGGATTATAATTAGTAACAGCTCCCACAAAATCCGAAAAAGAAGTAGTTGGGGTGAAGTAAAAAATTGTCATACAAATCGACACGATAAATAATGGAGAAAGGACTATTGTTGCTGTTTTTAAGTTTAGATATCTTTTTATTCCCACTTTTTGATTACTCATCGCTTTTTCCATGTTCACCTCTTAAAAGCTCATAAGAAATACAAACAGGATTGTCTGTGCCCGGTATATTTACAAGCGTTGCTTCTATGTCGAATACTACCCTTAAAACCTCTGCTGTCATTGCTACTTTCGGCTCTCCTTGAGCAATAATCTTTCCGTTTCTAAGCATAACTAAATCATCTGAAAATCTGCTGGCTTGGTTAATATCATGAAGCACCATTACAACTGTTATACCTTTTTCTTTGTTCAACCTTTGCACTAATTGCAACACTTCAAGCTGATATGCCATATCAAGATAAGTCGTAGGTTCATCAAGCAAAATAACATCTGATTGCTGTGCTAAAACCATAGCAATCCAAACCCTTTGTCTTTGACCTCCCGACAAGGAATTAATATTTCTGTCTTTAAATTCTAACAAATTTGTATTTCTAAGAGCCCAGTCAATCACTTCATGGTCTTCTTTTGTTATTTTTCCGCGACCTTTTTTGTGTGGAAATCTTCCATATTCAACTATCTCGCACACACTTAAACCGCTTGGCGCTTTTGGAGATTGAGGCAGTAATCCAATTATTTTCGCAATTTCCTTAGTGCTAGTCTTATGTATATTCATATCATTTACAGTTACTTCACCTTGCTTAGGTTTCAGAATTCTGCCTATAGTTTTAAGCAAAGTGGATTTACCAGAGCCATTCTCACCTATAATAGTAGTAATTGCCCCTTTTTTTATTTTCAAGGATAAATCATCGATGATAATTTTATCATCATATCCTGTAGTTATCGAATTAACCTTTATTATTCCCATATTCTCTCCTTGCAGACTAGTTAGAAAACACTAACCTATGCATTGTTATATAAGGGACTTCAACAGTTTTATTCCAGTCCCTTATATAGCGTTTTAACTTATATTGTATTACCTAAAAAACACCTAGGGCAACTTCACTTTTCCCCCTTTAATATTGCACAACAAAAGTCAAGTTGCTATAGCCGAGCTCATGTAATCCGAACCACGCCTAAAATTGCCCAAATTGCACCTTTAACTGTGTTATCCTCTTTGTAATACACAAAATAAAAGGCGAGAAGTAATGCTTTCCGCCTTACGAGCGACTTTTGTGAACTTAGGAAGCCCACAGAGTACTTTTAAAACGGGTTCGAATTACATGAACTCGGCTACCCATTCTATTTTGCAAAAGACAGCGCTAGTAAATTCTCTGTGTTTTTAAAGAAAGCGTTATTTGTAGCTCTTAGTTTACTGTCAATCTCAATAACTTTATCTTCCGATAAAATCTGAATTTTTGTATCAAAATGGTTGTCTCTACCATCATAAATTTTGCATATTCCACCATTTTTTATGTACTCAATTTTGTTAGAATTAGCATTAGTCAGCGTATAGTATACGCCATCTTCAATAATAGTATTAAAAATAACATCTCTATCGCCATATGTCATAAGAATATGTCTGCTATTCTCAAATCTCTCTTTACCCGATAAAGTGTACTTAGAAAAACTTGGATTCCAGTCGCTGTCAAGAGTGAATATTTCACTTCCACTAAAGTACACAGTAGCCTCTATAAGTTCAAGTTCAAAGAATTTTGCTCCATGGTTAAGCATTTTCTTATACATAGCATCTACTTCTGCGGCTTTTTGGAGCAACTCACAAGAAGCATCAAGGGCTTTACAAGTGAATTTACCATATATTCTTTTGGACATTTTGAGGCCTTTCCCATCTTTATCAAATATTAAACCTGATATCTTGTCGGTATCTTTAACTACATTCAAAAGCGTGGACACACCCACTAAAAGCAAAATGTGTTTGCCGTCTATATATATATAGTTTGCTTTTTCGATTATGGGAAAATCTGTCCCATTATTTACTGCAACCTCAATATTGGGTTGATTTTCACAAAACGCGAGTATATCTTCTTTCATCTCACATATTGGTTTTCTATTCTTCATTGCGTCTTTAGGACTCATAAAATTTACCTCCAATAAATTCACTCCATCAATTAGCACTACTAAGTTAGCTTTAACTAACATAATATAACACGGCATTCTATATTTGTCAATACTTTTTCAGTCTTTTTCTATGTTTAGACTCCGCATATAAAACTCGTTAATTTTTACAATGATTTTTGTAAAATTTTCCGAGTCTTCTTCTCCTAAATATTCTAAAAGTGCAACAAGATTATCATTATCGCCGCTCCTTCTCTTGCAAAGAAGATAATCACCCTTTTCTGATAATGACACTAATTTTTTACTTCGGTTTTTGGGTGAAGGTATTTTTACCACCAATTCTTTGTCAATCAATCTGTTTATCAGCACTGTTACAGTAGCTTGTGATAGAACAAGCGATTTACTTATTTGAACTAATGTGGGACTTTCGCCATGCCCCTTGCTGTAGTTATCTATGAAATCAACTACCGAAAGTTCACCAGAATGAAGAAAATCCTCACTCTGTATAGCTATATGTTTTTTTATTTTTTGATTTCTTTGTAAAATTAGCAGCTCTTTGCTTAATTTATCAATATTATTCATTTTACACTCCAATATATAAAATTATTAGTTAACGATAACTATCGATTATTTCCAGATATTCTTTAGGTAATTCTAAATTGGGTTTGTCTTCAATCATCCATCCCAAAGGCGAAGTAGATTGCTCCACTTCTTCTAACATTATCGGTATTTGCATTAACAAATCAATACAATAATTTGCACTTTCTGTTTGGTTTGCATCGTAATATAATTCTATCGCAACAGAGAGTTGGTCGATGAATTCTAAATATGCATTTAAATTATACCGAGACAATTCAATTTCTTCAAGCTTTTTGTCTATCATCTCTATTATATCACCATTAGAATATGCTTCTAGCGCTTTAATATTTATGACAGATGCAATACTATCATTATAGGAGTAAATCGAATCTGCAAAGTCTATTGCTTCTTCCATTGTATTAAGCTCTTCAATTCTTTGCATTTTTAGCCTAGTATTGTTTGGGTATAAAGCAAGTGATATATCGTATAATTTAAAATATTCACTTAGGAAAACAAATGTAAAATAAATGTTTAAAACAATAAACACAATAGAAATAATTTTATTAGTTACAACTTTCAACTTTTGTGTTTTGAGTTTGTAGTACTCTAAACACAATAACACTATTATTAAAATTGAAAGATATTGAAAATGAAAGTCTAACATAGTAGCTGCTGCTACAAAAATCAATATTAACCTTGAGGCAAGACTAAGGGTTTTAGAAAGTATAGAATTAACAAACAACACTATTAAACTGATTCCAGCCAAAAATCCACCGTCTAAAAACATTTGCATAAAATCATTATGAACATATACAACACTATAAACTCCGTGTTGAAAACCTCCTTGAGTATAAAAATACCCTTGATAACCCAAGCCAAGAGGAGAAGTCACAATTGGAATTATAGCGTCAATCATATATAAAAATCTTCCCAAGATTGTACTTTCAAAAATTGATATTGACATAATTCTTGAAAAAAATTCACTTTCACCTGCAAAAAGCAAAAAAATTATCGCAAAAAGTGTTAGGACTAACCCTGAACAACACATGATTATACTGATTTTACGCAACTGTTTTATAAATACCGAAACGACTAAGAATACTACAAAAAAAACAAATATCGTCCTGCTGCCACTTAAAATTATTCCTGCCACTAAAACTATCAAACGTGAGATATTTAAAGCGACTTTTTCTTGTCAGATAGTTTGAGATTACTTAACTGTGTAACTACCAAAATAATTCCAACGAGTAAGAAGAGAGCAAATGTATTTGGATATTGAAACATTCCGCTAATTCGCCCATTGACTGAAAAAAACGAATACACCGGCTGATACAACACAAAAGCATATGATATCAAAATCAAGAAAACACCTATATCCGGAGTTAACTTTAATACAGTCTCCCGTTCTGATTTCTCTAATCTAGAAAAAATTATACTTAGAGGAATCAGCGGCAAGAATTTCACAAAGCCGAATACAGCCATATATGAATCTACCGCAAAAGGGATAGAGATTAAAAACCCTAAGCAAAACCATAAAAGAAAATAAGTCACTTTAGTGTATTTTATTGCTGATTTATCTGATTTCACTAAGATATACGTCATCGAGGCAATAAAAATTAAAGTAGACACGAATTCGAAAAAGCCCCCGAAAACAACGCAACTTAAGATGAAGATTATTTTACTAAAAAACAAATCATTATTATTCTTTATGGCTTTAATGATATTAATCCCTCCAATTCTTTAATACTGAAAATTTTCCAAAAACTCCACTAATTCTTTAAACGGTTGCGTTAGCGAATGGCTGACTTCATTGGTTTCGTTATGAGCAAATGCAATTGAGTATTTTGGTGTAAACGCTATAATATATATTTGGTTTGTTCCATCAGGTAGTTCGCAAGTACCTGTTTTCATTCCGATTTCGCGTCCTACATCGTGCGTTTTCACAGCAGTGCCAATCATTAGCTCTTTTATTTGTGCCGACACGTCAGGCTCTACAGTCGTTGTCAAAATTTCGGGCTCTGTTTTTTGAATAACTTCATCACCCAATATGATTTCATCAACAATGTAGGGCTTCATCATAACTGAATTATTTTCTATTGATTGTGCTATCATCGCAAGATGAATTGGAGTCATTTGTGTTTTTCCTTGTCCGAAAGCTGTGACTGCAGTTTCTATCTGTGAATTTTCATCAATGTTTATATAAGAATTAACCAAAGCAAAATCAAGCAATATTTGTTCGCCTATTAAAAACTTGTTTGCTGTTTCTTCGAGCTTTTGTGCACCGATGTCAATTCCCAGTTGCATGAAATACGAGTTTGAGGACACCTCAAAAGCAGATTTCAAATCCAATTCACCATACACTGTCGAGTTAAAATTCGTGATTGTTTCTCCTTCAATTACATAATATCCTTCATCTATTACCACTTTGTCCCCAAGCCCGTTTTCAAGTGCTGCTGCGGTAGTTATCATCTTAAACGTAGAACCGGGTGCATAGTATTCAGAAACTCCGTGAGTCATCCAAAAATCTGTGTAACTGTTATATTTTTCCAAACTTTCTTCTGTAATATTGTTAATATCTAGTGGGATTTCTGCTCTTGAGGCTAATGCGATAATTTTACCTGTATCATTTTCAATTACAGTTATCGAACCCTCATTATCCCCTAATAAATCATAGCAAAATTTTTGCACATCGTTGTTTGTTGTCAGTTTTAAGGACGCACCTTTATTGTCATATGTATAGTTAACTAGATAATCATAATAGTGCTTTTTCAACCCAAAAGAACCAATATCTTGCAAATCGTATCCGACTAGAAATCCATATTCATACGGTAAATGGCAATAACTGCTTTCGCCTTTCTTTCCTGCGCTAGTTATATATTCACCAGAAGAGTCTAGTATATCGCCTTCTATAATTGTATCACGATATTCCGGATCGTTACTTTGATTATAGTTAATCACTGGCATAGGTTTTTGAGTTAACCTAAATATAATAACAACAAGAACAGAAACAAATAACACAGATGTAAAACAAAATATTACTAATTTGTTTTTATTTTTTTTGTTACTAATTTTGCGTTTCTTTGTAATCAACTGTTTATTTTTTGACAAAAGGTCACCTCTTTCGGAGTATAATTCATTTTCTAACAATTATAACTGTTAATGTTAGAAAAATCAAGAGAAATTAGCATAAAAAATACTAAGTTATTACTTGACATTACCATGTTAAAGTGCTAAACTTAAAACATAAATTTACGGAATACTAAATAAAGAAAGGACGAAAAAAATGAAACGACTCAAAATTATTTCTCTTTTGATGTCTGTTATGCTTCTGTTTCAGTTAATCCCTTTGCCAGCTGCAGCAAGCAATCCTAGTGAAGCAAATTCAGGCATGCAATTGAGCGAAACCTCTCTGACACAAGGTGCTGTTCAAGCAGCTACTGCGACTTCTGGTCCACTAGTAGGTTCTTGGATAAAAAAAACCATAGTAGATGATGTTCCTGCGAATTCCTTTGAAGGAGATTTCTACGTTGTTAGTGTTGATAATTCTCAAAAAACTGCAACACTAAAACTAGACGCAATCACAGCAACAGACTCAACCACAATTTCAATTCCCGAAAGTTTTGAAATCGACGGATACACCTATACAGTTACTGAATTTGGTAGGTATTCCCCCGTGCTAAAAAATGGTTCTAATTTTACTGAAATAATACTTCCAAACTCAATTCAAATTATAGGTAATAACGCATTTAGTGGGAGTACAATTGGATCATTGGAGATACCTGCTAGTGTAATTCAAATTTCTATAGGAGCACTCGGAGATAACATTTCTAATTTAACAATTAATGAGAATAACCAAACATATTCATATGTAGGTGGAATGCTGATTGAAGGCGGAACTTCAATTATCGACGCAGTAAACGATGATTTAATTGACAGTTCTATGATTCCAGATACTGTTACCACCATTGCTTATTCCGCTTTTGGCGGCTCGACAATTACTGATTTCAACATACCTTCACAGATAACAACATTACAATCTGAAGCGTTTGCAAGATCTTCGCTTGAAACAATTATTGTTCCCGATACAGTAACCTATTTGGGCGACGGTGTATTTAAAGATACACCTAACTTGACAAGTGCAACATTGTCATCTAACATCACAGAAATCCCTAATTCTACTTTTGCAAATTTCACGAATGCTTATAACGGACCTTCAAAGTTAACAGAGGTTAATTTCTCTGATAAAATAACATCAATTGGCGCAAATGCATTTTATGGAGCAGGAATAACAGAAATCACTTTGCCTGATACTTTAGAATTAATTGGAAATTCAGCATTTGCTAGATCTGCATTAATGTCTGCTACTATACCACAAAGTACAGTATATTTAGGATCAGGAATTTTTTCATACTCAGATGTAAAATCTGTAGTTATTAATTCACCAATAACATCTATCCCTGCTGATATGTTTAGCGGATGCAGTATGTTAACATCGTTTAACGTTCCGAGCACTGTAACAGCAATCGAATATGGTGCTTTTTTCGATAGTGGAATTACAAGCATTGCACTGCCTAATGGATTAAAATCTATAGAAAGTAATGCATTTTCAATGTCTAAATTGACTTCTATCGACATCCCTGACAGTGTTGAATTTATCGGTTCTTTGGCATTCGCATATGCGACTGATTTAAAATCGGTCGAGCTACCAGCAGGTTTATCGAGATTAGGAGGAGAAACATTTAGATTCTCTTCTATTACAAGCATCGAAATTCCATCTACGGTTACAGAAATAGGTTACAAACCATTCGCTTATGCAATGGAACTAGAGGCTATCACAGTTTCCGCAGATAAATTAACTGCCATTGATGACTATTCATTTATGATAACCAGCGGAGGTGACTGGGAACCTGCGCCAAGCTTGGAATATGTATACTTCACAATAGATTACAGTGAAGTGTTAGAAACCGCATTAACTAATCTTGATGATGGTGTAGCTATTTACTACCACCCTGACGCTTTAGGTTGGGAGGCTGTAAGTACAGCTATTGAAAAAGATTTAACTCCACCACCTGACCCAGATGACCCAGATGGCCCAACCGACCCAACCGACCCAGATGACCCAGACGACCCAGATGGTCCAACCGACCCAGATGACCCAGATGATCCAACCGACCCAGATGACCCAGACGACCCAGATGACCCAACCGAGCCTGAAATCCCTGTGGTAAAACCAACAGTAACAGAAGATGGGACTCTTGATAAAGAAACTATCAGCAGCGAGATAGACAAGTTAGCAGAAGATGATAAATTAATTATTGAAATTCCTAGCGAAAACAAAGAAAACGCCAAAATTGAAGGCAACTTAGTAAAACAAGCTGTTGACAAAGGCGCAGACAAATTAATCATCGAAACACAGGATTCTGACGCAAGAAAAGTTGAGATTACTTTAGACCTTTCTACATTTACAGGCGACAAAATCCCTGACATCAACTTCGGTATCTCAACAACAGTTGACGAAAGTTTTAAAGATAGCGTCTTAGAAGACCTTGACAAAGACGAGCCAGCAGTATTTATTGACTTAGCACACAGCGGAGATTTTGGTGGAACACTGGAAATCAAGTTGTATGTTGGCGATAAATTTAAAGCAGGTCAAGAAGTCTATCTATATTGGATTGATGAAAACGACTCAGGAGCATTGAAAGAAGAAAAAGCATATACTGTTGATGCGGATGGAAATATATTGATTAAGATAACGCATGCTTCTGTGTATACAATTTTAAGTGTTCAATTAAGCGCTATTGTCGATGGTGGAACAGACACAAATCCAGATAGTGAAACACCTCAAACAGGCGATTCATCAAATGTTTCATTTATGTTTACTTTGTTGATACTTTCAGCTTTAGCGTTGATATCCATTGTATACAAAAAACGTTTTCAGTCCTAGAAATATCATAACAGTTCCAACACCTTAACTATAGCAAAGTAATGTTTTGTAGGTGTAAAACAACCTGATACCTTTGGTCACTATGGAGATAACTCTCTGTAGTGACCTTTTCTTATTTTTGACTTACTTTATTACATCAGTTGTAAGTCAAACAGATATAATAAGAACTCTTTTTCGAAATGTGACATTAGCCTTGTGGTTGTCGCATTAACGAATTTTCTCGGTAAATTACGCAAACCCGTTGAGCTTCTTCGCCTGTCCAAAAGGGTTTGTTTACTAAGTCAACAAAAACCTTGCGCTTAGATTTTCAACATAGAAAAAGTTCAGATGATAGCACCACTACTCCTATATATTATTTACGCATAAAGTGCATTTTCTTCATCTACATTACAATAAACAACATTTTCAAACTGCGAGTTATATAGATTTGCGTAATTTTTACCGTTCATTAGCAATTCTTCATGCGTACCTATCTCAATTATCTCGCCATTTTCAAGTACAATTATTCTGTCTGCATTTCTAACAGTAGAGAGTCTGTGCGCAATAACAAATGTGGTTTTACCTTTCATTAACTTTTTCATAGAACTTTGAATATCAAGCTCTGTTAAGGAGTCAACATTGGAAGTAGCCTCGTCTAAAAGCAAAATTTTTGCATCTAAAAGCATTACCCTTGCTATTGTAATAAGTTGTTTTTGCCCAGCTGAGATATTCACACTGCTCTCATTTATCACTGTGTCATACCCATTTGGTAGAGCCATTATCGAATCGTGAAGAGAGATAGACTTGGCTATTTCAATGACCTCGTCTTTTGTCGCATTAGGCTTTGAATAAATAATGTTTTCAAAGATTGTTCCACCAAACAGCCAGGTATCTTGCAATACCATAGCAACTGATTTTCTCATATCTCTAACATTAATATTCTCAATATTTACACCATCAATATAAATCCCTCCCGAATTCACATGATAAAATCGCATAAGCAGATTTATTAGCGTTGTCTTGCCAGCACCCGTGCTACCAACAATAGCTATTACTTCGTTTTCTTTGACTTCTATATCAATATTTTTAAGGATTTCCCTATCTTTATTATAGCTGAAGTTAGCATTATCAAAAGCAATTTTGCCATTGATTTTCTCTAAAGCAGTGGAATTATTACCTTCTCCCTTTTCTTCATCTTCGTCTAAAAACGCAAAAACCCTGTCAGAAGCAGCCAAGGCAGATTGAATATCCGCAAGGATAAATGTAATCTCGTTTAGAACTCCAGTGAACATTTTTGCATATAAAATAAATGCAGAAATTTCTGCCAAAGTTATACCACCCGATAAAAGCATAAAACAACCGTGAACATAAATTGTCGCTGTAGTGATGTTTGACACAAACATAAGGCCAGCACGAAGCGAACCTCCTCCTGCAAATTCTGATTTATAATGAGCCTTTCCCCACTCAACATTTTTCACTTTGAATTTACTTAGTATATTACCAAGTTGTCCGTATATTTTTATCGTCTTATGCCCTGTTACTTTATCTTCGACAAAGCCGTTAAGCTCACCGAATTTTTTAGATTTCTCTCGGTGAAACCCTCTAACCTTTATTGTCCAAAATGCTCCAATCGCAAATGAAATAGGCATTGTAATAAAAACAGATGTCATTAATGTAAAGTTGGATAATATCATCATAACAAATGAACCGACAAGCGTTATTATACTAGTGCAAATGCTGATGAAATTGTTTCCGAGCGAAGCTGAAACAGTGTCAATGTCATATGTAAACTTGCTTATTGTGTCACCTGTTTGATGTGTGTCAAAATAAGATACAGGCAACCTATCAAATTTATTAAAAGTATCTTTTCTTAGGCTATGCCCAATATTTTGACTAAGTTTCAACATAGTCAAAGAGAGTAAAATGCTAAGTAAAAATGTTGCGATATAAAAAACTACCATAACTGCGCCAAATGAAAACACATCATTTAGATTTATAAGTTCAAGTGGCATTTCAATCAAAGAAATTACTTTTTCAGTTAGCTTTGGAGCATACAATGAAAAAGCATTCGAGAGAAAAGTCAAGGCAAAGGCAGCTAAAATCGCATATTTATATTTTGAAAGATATTTTGAAAGTCTCATCAACGTGGAATAATCTTGCTTTCGTGATCTTTTATGAATTTCAGTATTTTGTTTTCCGTTAGTTCGCATCTTACCCCCCCTATGCATATAGCGCAGAATCGCCCAGTTGAGCTTTACTTATTCTGCTATAAATATCACAGATTTCGGTGAGCTCGTTGTGACTACCCTGAGCAATTATTTCACCTTTATCAAGTACAATAATCTTGTTTG